>JANMHO010000003.1:0-8128 GCA_031375195.1 Rhodobiaceae bacterium | reverse complement strand
TTCACATCGCCCGAGCCTTCCACTTCATCGGGGGTGGAAGAGCCTCCCTTGAATTCATGGAAAATGGCGGAGAAGGGTTTTGCCATCACATTGGCCAGCACATTCAGGCGGCCCCGGTGGGCCATGCCGAGCACGATTTCCTTGATGCCCAAGTGTCCGCCGCGCTTGATGATCTGCTCCAGGGCCGGCACCATGCTTTCACCGCCGTCAAGGCCAAAGCGCTTGGTGCCGGTGTATTTCACATTGAGAAAATTCTCGAAACCTTCCGCCGCGATCAGTTTTTTCAGAATGGCTATCTTGCCCTTGGCGGTGAAGGAAATCGTCTTGTTCTGGCCCTCGATGCGCCGCTGCATCCAGGCCTTCTCGGCCGGATCGGAGATATGCATGAACTCCACACCCAGCGTGTGGCAATAGGTGCGCTTGAGGATATCCATGATCTGCCGGATGGTCGCCTGGTCAAGGCCCAAAACCTTGTCGAGAAAAATCGGGCGGTCGAGATCAGCTTCAGTGAAACCATAGGACGCCGGGTCAAGTTCCGGCTGGGCTGGCCGCTCGGCCAATTTCAGGGGATCAAGGTCGGCGGCCAGGTGACCGCGTATGCGGAAGGCGCGGATCATCATCAGGGCGCGGACGGAGTCCATCGTGGCCTTGCGAACCTCGTCAGCCGAGAGGCTGGAAGACTTTGCCGCGATCTTGGCGCCTACGGTTTTTTCAATGGCGGGCCAATTGCCGTCAAAGGCTGAAACGAGATCGCCGGTCGGGGCCAGCGGCCAATCCTTGCGTTGCCACGAGGGGCCGGAAACCTGCGCTTCCGCATTTTCATTGAGGCTGGCAAAAAATTGCCGCCAGTGAATATCCACGCTTGCCGGACTTTCAAGATACTTGGCGTAGAGCCCTTCAATAAACTGCGCGTTGCCGCCATAGAGGAAGGAGGTTTGCTCGAAAGCCGTTATCAAATCAGTCTTGTTCATCGCCGCCATTTCCGAGGAGCCGGTAACTCTGTCCGGCCACCAGACATATATGCATTAGACCTGTGTTTTTCTTATGTACGCCGTAATTTCTTTATCAATGTTTTACCGAGAAGCGCGGGCGAGTCAGAAACCGCGATTCCGGCCCGCTTCATGGCCTCGATTTTAGATTCGGCGCCACCCTTGCCGCCTGAGATTATGGCGCCAGCATGGCCCATGCGGCGCCCCGGTGGCGCGGTTCGGCCAGCAATAAAGCCCGCCATGGGTTTTTTAACTTTTGACTTGCGGATGAATTCGGCCGCGTCCTCTTCCGCCGAACCGCCAATTTCCCCAATTATTATAATGGATTGGGTCTTGGGATCGGCCAAAAACATTTCGAGCATGGCGATAAATTCGGTGCCCTTCACGGGGTCGCCACCAATGCCCACAGCTGTCGTCTGGCCCAAACCTTCCTGGGTTGTCTGGAACACGGCCTCATAGGTTAACGTGCCGGAACGCGAGACAATGCCGACGGAGCCTTTCTTGAAAATATTTCCGGGCATTATGCCAATTTTGCATTCCCCTGGTGTCAAAACGCCGGGGCAGTTTGGCCCGATCAGCCGCGTTTTGGAACCTGTGAGGGCGCGCTTCACTCTGACCATATCGAGCACGGGAATGCCGTCGGTGATGCAGACCACCAGTGGAATTTCAGCATCGATGGCTTCGAGAATGGCATCGGCCGCGAAGGGTGGCGGCACGTAGATCACGGAGGCATCAGCGCCAGTTTTTTCACGGGCTTCCCACACAGTGTCATAGACGGGAAGGCCGATATGCCTTGTGCCGCCTTTGCCGGGAGTGACACCCGCCACCATCTGCGTGCCGTAGGCAATCGCCTGCTCCGTATGGAAGGTGCCGTTGTTGCCGGTGATGCCCTGGCAGATGACTTTGGTTTTCTTGTTGATAAGAATGGACATTGATCAGTTTGCCCTATCAGAAGCAGGTTTGTTTTGACGCTTTATCAACCAGATGCAGCAAGCGATTATTGCGGTGCAGACGGCTATCCCAAGAAGCGGCAAGACCACTGAACCAACAAACATTCCCGCTTCTTGGCAGTAAATCCAATCTACACTTATGCGCCCTGCACAACTGGGAATGCTAATCGCCGCAACCGTCGCCAAAAGTGAAGTCAATAGAATTATAACTATGCTAATTTTCAAGCAGCCTCCTCAACGGCTTTGACAATCTTCCTGGCCGCATCGTCGAGGTCGTTGGCTGGGGTCACAATGCGCGCTCCTTGAATGGATTGATGACGGTCGCAAAGCCATATTTCTGCCCGTGGTTCAGGTCTTCGGTGTAGAGAATTCTTGCTTCGACGACCTCAGCGGCAGCAACCAAGGCGGCGTCCCAATAGCTGATCTGGTAGCGTTTCGAATGACTGATCGCTTGTTGGACGATCAGGTGGTCTATGGGCACAATAGGCAGAAGTGAGAGCGTATCAATCCAATTTGCGGCTTCCTGTTGCGTCAGTGGTGTTTGACCGTCCTTGGACTTTGTGGCGTTCACATAAAACTCGGCGAGCACCTGCCCAGACAGCGCGATATCCGCATCATTCATAATGTCCCATGCGCGTTTGTGTTTGTCGGGGTACCGGAGTGCCCCGGATGCCGCATAGAGCAAGACATTGGTATCGACAAAAGCATCAACGCTCATAAAGGCTCGCACGGTCAAACCTGAAATCAGGCCCCAGGTCGGAAGTGGATGTTTCACTCATTTTACGCAGCTCCGCCATCGCAGCTTTGGCACGGTGCTTCTGTCGGCTTATGCTGGCGAGATAGTCTCTTACCATGGCGTTGACCGTCGTTTTTTTCTCAGCGGCGACGATCCGGACATCATCCAGAATCTCGTCAGGAATGTTCAAGGTGATGTTGCTCATTTAAAGACTCCTTTTAACACAGTATATGTGTAAATGTGTTAAATTTCAAGTAACTTCCTTCACCGCCTTAACTATCTTTTTTGCCGCATCGTCGAGGTTTTCGGCGGTGATTACGTTGAGGCCGGAGTCGGTGATTATTTTCTTTCCGAGCTCCACATTGGTGCCTTCGAGGCGCACCACGAGGGGGACCTGCAGTCCCACTTCCTTCACCGCCGCGATCACGCCTTCGGCGATCACATCGCATTTCATGATGCCACCAAATATGTTGACGAGGATGCCTTTGACTTTGGGGTCGGCGGTGATGATCTTGAAGGCGGCAGTCACTTTTTCTTTTGTAGCGCCGCCACCTACATCAAGAAAGTTGGCGGGCTCTGCGCCATAGAGCTTGATGATGTCCATGGTGGCCATGGCAAGGCCCGCGCCGTTCACCATGCAGCCAATAGAGCCATCAAGCGCCACATAGGAGAGGTCATGTCTCGAGGCCTCGATTTCCTTGGGGTCTTCCTGGCTCAGATCGCGGTAGGCCTTGATATCGGGGTGGCGGTCAAGGGCGTTGTCGTCGAAGTTCATCTTGGCATCGAGACAAACGAGCTGGCCGCTATTGGTCACCACCAGCGGATTGATCTCCAGCAGGCTCATGTCCTTTTCGGTGAAGGCCCTGTAGAGCTGGCCCATCATTTTCACGCATTGCCTGACAAGGTCGCCTTCGAGTTTCAAGGCGGTCGCAATCTTGCGGCCGATGAAGGGGGAATAGCCCGATGCAGGGTCCACATGGATGGTGGCGATCTTCTCGGGTGTATGCTCGGCCACTTCTTCAATGTTCACACCGCCTTCGGTTGACGCGATGAAGGTAATACTTGAGGTTTCACGATCCACCAGAATGGAGAGATAAAACTCCTTGGCAATGGCGGTGCCTTCTTCGATGTAAAGGCGCTGGACGAGTTTGCCCTGAGGCCCGGTCTGATGGGTTACCAAATTCATGCCCAGCATGCGTTGGGCTTCGGTGCGCACATCGGCTACGGATTTTATAACCTTCACGCCGCCGCCCTTGCCGCGCCCGCCCGCATGGATCTGGGCTTTCACCACCCACACCGGGCCGGGCATGGATTCTGCTGATTTCACTGCTTCATCAACGCTGAAGGCCGCATGGCCTTTTCCGGTCGGCACGCCGAAGGAGCGCAAAACTTCCTTGGCCTGGTATTCGTGAATGTTCATGTGGCGCGCCTTTAAGCCAGGTCGGGGGCGATTTTTTTGGCGGCATCCATCAGGGCCTCGACCGCCGCCAGGGATTTTTTGAAGCCGGCTTTTTCTTCGCCGTCGAGCCTGATCTCGACAATGCGCTCAACGCCGCCGGCGCCGATCACCACAGGCACGCCCACATAGGTGTTGTTCACGCCATATTGCCCGGTGAGATGGGCAGCGCAGGGCAGCACGCGTTTTTTATCCTTCAAATAGCTTTCCGCCATGGCAATGCCAGCCGAAGCTGGCGCGTAGTAGGCCGAACCAGTCTTCAGAAGGCCGACGATTTCAGCGCCGCCGTCACGGGTGCGCTGGACGATTTCATCGATGCGCTGCTGGCTGGTCCATTTCATCGCCACCAGATCGGGCACGGGAATTCCGGCCACGGTGGAATAGCGCGCCAAGGGCACCATGGTATCGCCATGGCCACCCAGCACGAAGGCCGTTACGTCCTCAACCGACACCTTGAATTCCTCAGCGAGGAAATGGCGGAAGCGGGCGCTATCGAGAACGCCAGCCATGCCGACCACCTTGTTGGCGGGCAGGCCCGAATATTTCTGCAGCGCCCAGACCATCACGTCCAAGGGATTGGTGATGCAGATCACGAAGGCATTTGGCGCGTATTTGGCGATGCCAGCGCCCACTTGCGCCATGACTTTCAAATTGATTTCGAGCAGGTCGTCGCGGCTCATGCCAGGCTTCCTGGGAACACCGGCGGTGACGATGCAGACATCGGCGCCTGCGATGCCTTCATACCGGTTGGTGCCGGAAATATTGGCATTGAAGCCTTCAACCGGACCCGATTGGGAAAGATCGAGGGATTTGCCCTGGGGAATGCCTTCGGCGATATCAAAGATAATGACGTCGCCGAGTTCTTTCAGGGCTGCGAGGTGGGCCAGGGTGCCACCAATCATGCCGCCGCCGATCATTGCAATCTTGTTTCGAGCCATTTTTTGCTTTTCCCTTTGCCGCGGATTTCCCGGGTTTCTATTGCGCTGCACAAACGAGGTGTTTCTAGGCCCGATCCATTGCTGCATCAAGAACTTCCGTGGCGATCTCCCGGGTTTCAACCAATTCCTGCCCCCAATAGCTGGCGGATTGCATTTCCTGCAGCCTTGAAACGGTGCGTGCGAATTCCGCCTTGTATTTGCCCTGGCGGTAAATTTTTTCAGGCGGCTGGGCCGATGAGGCGACAAGGCGCAGCCTGGCATCGTAAAGCGTGTCAATGAGGCCCACGAAGCGTTTGGCGGCGTTGTTTTGGCTGGCCGCCAATGCCGGGATACGCTCGACAAACAGTGTCTGAAAATGACTGGCAATCGCCAGATAATCAGCGGGGCCGAGCGGCGCCTCGCAAAGCTCCTCAAATGAAAACCGGGCGCAGCCGTGGGCTGCTTGCGGCACCAGCAGCTTGCGCCCCAGAACCTGCAACTCACATGGTTGCCCCTGGGGCATTTCAGTCAAAAGTTCCCAGATTTTTTGAACATGCCTGTCTGCCCTGGCCCCAAGCGGTGAAATAAAACCTTCACCGGCCCTGATGCGCCCCAAACGGTAGTCGATCGGGCTATTGAGCGAAACCACCTTGAGCCGGGTTTGCAGCAGTTTGACAGCAGGCAAAAAAAGATTGCGGTTCAGGCCATCCCTGTAGAGTTCGCCTGGCGGCAAATTGGATGTCGTGACAAGGACCGTGCCGTTGGCAAGCAAGGCTTCAAACAACCGGCCAATGATCATGGCATCGGCAATGTCCGAAACCTGCATTTCATCAAGGCAGAGGACGCGGGCCTGCTGGCTGATGTCCCTGGCGATTGTCATGATCACGTCGCCGGACTTCATGTTCTGGCGACGCTGGTGCACATCCTGCATGAAGGAGTAAAAATGCATGCGCTGTTTGGCTTCCATAGTCAGGGAATCGAAGAACAAATCCATCAACATGGTTTTGCCCCGGCCAACATCGCCGTGAATATAGAGGCCATGGATCTTTGTTTTTGGGCTTAGCAGGCGGGCAAAAAACCCCCGCCGTTTCCGGCTTTCGATTGCTTTGGCCAGATGATCGAGTTCAGCCACAATAACGGCCTGCGCCGGATCCTCGCGCAGCTTCCCGCCTGCAATTTTTTCAGCGTAGACCGAGTGCAGCGTATTTGGTGGCATCAAATCAGTTGGCCTATAAGGACTTTCAGGACGATGACATGCGACGAAATGATGGCGCCAAAACCAGTTGCGGAAAAAATGACCTGCAAGGCTGATAGCGGCTTCAGCCCGTGATCAATGATCCTGGGTTTGATATTCGCGAGCACAGAAATGCCGCCAAAAATGAGCAGCAGGATTTGCTGGAAATAAAAACTTCCGGCAATCATCAAGGCTCCGATCAGCATGAGGCCGAAGCGCGCGTAACCGCCCATGAGCCTGGTCAGCACAGAGCGCAGGGCCACGCCGCCATCCAGGGGCTCCACTGGCAGCAAATTGAAAAGATTGAGGGCCGCGACAATTATTCCAAACGCAATGAGCCACAGGGGCACTGGCAGCCCGAGCGATATGGGAACAGCAATTGCAATGGCGGCGAGGGCACTGAACCCCGGCCCCATAAGGGCTGAAAAAACCGCTTGCGCTTGCGTCTGATAGGCCAGCCTTGGCACGGCAAGCGCTCCCAGGAAGGGAAGAAAGACGAGTTTCCCCCAGGGCTGCCCAATCATGCGAAATGCGATGAGGTGGCCAAATTCGTGAATTGTGAGGGCAATGACAAGCGCCAGCGCCACCAGCCAACCCAGCACAAGCCCGAAGGCCAGCAGGCTTAAGGCACCGGTGACGACCGCTACCGCGATTGTGATGAGCAGGTGTGTTCTTTCATCGGGCTTCCCGGTTTCGGCGAGGCCCTTCAAGCGATAGATGCCGCCCCACAGGTCGGCACGCGCGAGCAACTGGGCCATGAGCGGGCGGGAACCCCAATGATAGGCGAGACTGAGCCGGGCGCCCTGCGGCAGCGCATCGACCTGGTAAATGATTTTTAGGAGCTCATTTTTGTGGGATTTGCCTTCCAGACCCTCACGGCGCAACTCGAGGTAATTGGGGGCGCGGCGCTCGTGAATGCGGAAATCCGCCCGGGACTTCTGCTGCAGCCCATTTGAGAGGCTGGTGATGTAGGACATGCGAAAAATCTGGCGCATGGGATCAATGAGATCTGAGGTGACCGTTGTGCGGGTCCAGGTGTTGACCTTGCCATCATAGAGGTCAATGACTTCAAAAACCTTGTCCGGGGCTGCGTTTACCAGAACAGATGCCCGGGGCGTCACCTTGCTCCGGAGGCCCAAAATAGCCAAGAGTATAAGAAGCAAGGGAACTTCCAGCCCCACATTCATTATAAAATCTGGCATATTTCCTCAATTGAAAAAGAATCACGGGGCTCATAAAAGCTTGGCCTATGTACCAAGCAATCGTTGTCGCCGCCCTCTATAAATTTGTCACGCTGAAAGATTTCGCCGAACTCAAGGCTCCCTTGCTCAAGGCCATGAAAGCTTGCGGCGTCAAGGGAACGTTGCTGCTCGCCGAAGAAGGCATCAATGGCACGATCAGCGGCGGCCGTGCAGCCATCGATGGGTTCCTCAAGATTTTGAAATCAGATCCCCGGCTTACTGACGTCGACCACAAGGAATCCACATGCGATGAGAACCCCTTCTATCGCAGCAAGGTCAAGCTCAAGAAGGAAATTGTCACCATCGGGATTGACGGCGTTGATCCCAACAGGCAGGCGGGCACCCATGTGAATCCTGAGGATTGGAACGCCTTGATTTCCGATCCCGGTGTTGTTCTCATTGATGCGCGCAATGACTATGAGGTAGCGCTTGGCACGTTTGAGGGCGCCATCGATCCCAAGACCGGCAGCTTCGGCGAATTCCCGGATTTTGTGAGAGGCAATCTCGATCCTTCGCGGCACCAAAAAATTGCGATGTTCTGCACGGGCGGCATTCGCTGCGAGAAGGCTTCGGCGCACATGCGGGACCTGGGGTTTCGCGAAGTC
>JANMHO010000418.1:0-3482 GCA_031375195.1 Rhodobiaceae bacterium | reverse complement strand
CCCGCGCCATGGCCTTATGATGGCGGCCCCTCCCCGCAAGGCCAGCGTTTATGAAAGCCGCTCCCCCAAGGCCGGAACCCTCATGCTGTGGGAAAGCTGGCTCCGCCACGAGGTTCCCATGAACCGCGCCAAAGAGGACCGCATCAGCATCAGCTTCAACTGCGTGATCGGCTGACCACCACCCGGATGGGTGTGGGGTTGTAGCCATTGCACGGGTTGTGCATCTGCGGGCAGTTGGAAAGCACCGCCAGAACATCGCGCTCCGCCCGCAAGGCCACATGGCTTCCAGGCTTCACTGCGGCCGTTGCAACGCCAGCCCTGCCATCTTCCATCACCGGCACGCGCATGAACCAGTTGATGTTGGGCACAATCGCCGAAGCGTCGAGCCCAAACTTCGCAACGATCTTCTCAAAATTCGAATAGCAGGATTCCGTCGTCTTAACCCCATAGCGCAAAAAATTATTGGCATTGCTGCAGCACCCGTAAACCGTATCGTGCCGGCCAAACGTATCTTCAGTCACCGTCATCAGCGCTGCCCCGCTGTCGGCATACAGCACCGTGGCCAGCCCCACATAAATATTGCCTTGGATTTTCACCGTGTTGGTGGCGCAGTAGCGGTCCCGTGGGTTGCCCGCGTCAAAGCACAAAAAATCCACCGCCTGCTGGCCCTCAAGATCGACAATCGTCAGCACATCGGAAGCCCTGACAACAGCGCCCCACTCTTGCTTCGCCGGAACAATCTCGTCGAGAATAATTTCGCCATCCAGGTGAGCCGGATCGTCCATGCATGAACTCCACAAATTTTGCCATAATGGCGGCGGCTAATGGAATGTGAAGGGAGTGCCTCCATGCCATTCAAATTCATGACCGCCCTGTTCATCAGCTTAGTCCTGTTTGCTGTCCCGGCAAAAGCCCAAACCCTTTCCAGCGATTGCCTGGCCGTGGCGCAGGGTCCAGTCACCGTGCATCTGGTGAAATTCACCCCCATCGCCCTCGCCGAAACTGAAGTGCAGCTCACTTTCGTCGGCCATTCCACCTTCCTGATCGAAAGCGCCGGCGGCGTGCGCATCGCCACGGATTTCGCCGGCTACGCTGGCGGCATAACGCCTGATGTCGTCACCATGAACCGCGCCCACAGCTCCCACAACACGAGCTTTCCCGACCCCGCCATCAAGCACGTGCTGCGCGGCTGGAACCCCGAAGGCGGCCGCGCCGAACACAACCTCTCGCTAAAGGATGTCTATATCCGCAATGTCACCACCGACATCAGGGGCGGCCAGATGGGCCGCATCCCCGACGGCAATTCCATTTTCATTTTCGAAATCGCCGGCCTCTGCATCGGCCACGTGGGCCATCTTCATCACGAACTCACGCCCCAGCATATAGGCCAGATCGGCAGGCTCGATATTGTCATGGTGCCGGTGGACGGCGGCTACACCATGGCCCAGGTCAACATGATGCAAGTCGTCAAGGATCTCAAAGCCTCAATCGTCATCCCCATGCACTACTTCGGCCCCGCCACACTTTCCAACTTCATCTCCAATGCGAGGGCGACATTGAAAATTGACGTGAAGGACTCCCCCACACTCACCGTCTCGCGCAAGACGCTGCCAAAAGAACCAACCCTGATCGTGCTCCCGGGGTATTGAACTCAACTCTCCATGGTCGGGCAAGCCTGTCCTCGGGCTTGACCCGGGGAACCCGGTCATCCGGGCTTCACACACCCAAAGCCCGTCATTCCGGCACAAGCTGGATTCTCCCCAAACATCTATTCAATTCGAGAGCAGGTTCCAGCGAGAACCCCGACTCCGCCCAATGCCGGCACAATTAACCATCCAATTGTCGGATAAATAGAAGGTTCATAACTAAAAATATCCCCTGATATGGTAGTGCCGTCCTGCTTTTTCCTGGTCGTCACCGCCAATCGCGGCTTTTGTTCAATCCATTTTACTTCAATATCTTCGCATGACTCCATTCCTTCTGGAGTAAGATAACAGCTCTTGAGTTTAGAGCCGTAGACTTCAAACTCGATTCTTCTATTATTGTTAATTGCCTCCGATTTGCATTGGTCCTGGTAACAGGTATGTCTCGTATGGAATTTACATTCCATTGGTTTTGCAAAACTGGAAACCGGTGCAGCAAACAAACATGTGAACACGAGGACAAGCCTACCTAGCGTCATCTTCAGATTTGCTCGAGTTCCACTTCCACCAGTCATGTCTAAGGCACAACCCTCTCCACTTTTGTCATCGCCGGATTTATTCCGGCGACCCATGGCGCAGCACGCAAGATGGGTCCCCGGGACATGCCCGGGGATGACAGTGTTTGTATGGTCGAGTTACCTCACATCCCCTTGGCGGCGTCTGTCACAACGCTGGTCCAGGCGCCTTCGGGCTTTGCGGTGATCACCGGATCAGAGCCGCCCTTCATCAGCGTTTCCACTGTCCGTTCCGCCGCCGCCACATCGAGCGTGCCATCGGAGCCTTCGGTCAGCATGTTGATCTCCTGAATCATCGTCGTCTGGTGGCCTTCCGTCTGCGAGCCCGAAGCATCGTTTTCGAGAACGATCTTCACAGCCTCCGCCGGATTGGCGCGCGCGTCATCCCAGCCCTTCATGGAGGCCTTCACAAACTTCGCCATGGTGGCAACGAAAGCCGGGTCTTTCAGTTTGTCTTCGAGAACATAAAGGCCGTCCTCCAAAGTTGCCACGCCTTGGTCCTCATACTTGAACACCACCAGATCATCGGCTTTCATGCCGGCTTCAATGATCTGGTAATATTCGTTGTAGGTCATGGTTGAAATGCAATCGGCCTGCTTCTGCAGAATGGGATCCACGTTGAAACCCTGCTTCAGCACGTTCACGCCATCAGCCCCGCCGGTGGTTGGAATGCCGAGCTGGCTCATCCACGACAGGAACGGATATTCATTGCCAAAGAACCACACGCCAAGCGTCTTGCCCTTGAATTCTTCCGGCTTGGTGATGCCGGAATCCTTGCGGCAGGTCAGCATCATGCCCGAGCGCTTGAAGGGCTGGGCGATGTTCACAACCTTGGAGCCCTTTTCGCGCGTCGCCAGCGCCGAGGGCATCCAGTCGATCACCACGTCGGCGCCGCCACCCGCCAGAACCTGCTGCGGATTGATGTCGGGTCCACCCGGCATGATGGTGACCTCAAGGCCCGCATCCTTGTAATAGCCCTTGGCCTGGGCCACGAAGTAACCGGCGAACTGCGCCTGGGTCACCCACTTCAACTGAAGTTTCACCGCTTCGGCGAATGCGCTGCCGGATGTTGCCAGAAGCGCGCCTGCCGCTGCGGCGGCCAATAGATATTTCTTCATTTCAACTGTCTCCCTTTTCCAAAAAAACCCGCTTACGTCCTGTAAGACGGATGCCAAAAAGTCACCCACCGCTCAAGCGCGACAAGCAACCCGTAAAAAGCCGAACCCACCAGTGCTGCCACGGTGATTTCAGCCCAAACCATATC
>JANMHO010000400.1:0-7259 GCA_031375195.1 Rhodobiaceae bacterium | reverse complement strand
CGGAAGAGGAAACGGGGCTGCATCGTTCATACGTTGAGCCGATTGGCTTTCTCGACAAATACATGACGGTGACGGCCTATCACGTGGTGCCGGTGGTCGCTCTGGTGCGTCCGGGTTTCACAATCACGCCGCAGGAGAGCGAAGTATCAGCGGTGTTTGAGGTGCCGCTCAGTTTCCTGATGTCGCCGGAAAACCACGAGAAGCATTCGCGCGAGTGGCAGGGGAAAACGCGATACTATTATGCTATGCCATGGCAGGAGCGCTATATCTGGGGAGCGACGGCTGGCATGATCCGCAATCTTTATGACAGGCTTTACGCATGACGAAGCTTCCCTCATTGGCGCGGGCGCGTTGGCTGAATGAGCCTTCGTTGCAGCGGGCCTTTGCTGTTGTGGCCGAGGCTGGCGGGGATGCGCGCGTCGCAGGGGGCGCGGTTCGCAATGCGCTTTTGAAAATTCCGGTGGGCGACATTGATTTGGCCACAACACTTGACCCCCAGAAAATTGTGGAAATATTCAAGGCTGCGGGTTACGGCGTTCATCCCTTGGGGATTGAACACGGTACCGTCATGGTGGTGATCAGCCACCACACCTATGAAATCACAACCCTCCGGCGAGACGTTGAAACTGATGGCAGGCGGGCCGTCGTGTCATTCACCGAAAATTGGGCGGAAGATGCCAGGCGCCGCGACTTTACGATGAATGCGCTTTATTGCGATGCGCGCGGAAAAATTCATGACTATGCCAATGGCTATGAGGACATTCTCAGCAACAGAATCACCTTCGTCGGCAATCCGGCTGCCCGCATCAAGGAAGACTATCTCCGTATTCTGCGGTATTTCAGGTTCCTGAGTGTTTTTGAAAACATGAAGGCGGATGCGGCAAGCCTTGCGGCCTGCGTGCGCCTGAAGAAGGGTTTGCTGACACTTTCGGCCGAGCGCATTTCACAGGAAATGTTCAAGCTTCTGGTGGGGCCAAAGGCGGTTGCCATCCTCAAGCTGATGGCCAAGCATGGTGTGCTGAAGAACATCATTGCGCATACTGATGAATTCCGTACGCTGGCGCGCCTGCCTGGCGATCCGCTGCTCAGGGCATTTGTGCTGGCAGAAAAACCTCACACGCTGCGCGATGCATGGCGACTGTCGAATGCGCAGGCCAGGCGCATCGAATTTCTGATGGACGGCCCCTCGCTCAATCCCAAGCTGCGCGAGAATGAGCAGCGGCGCATACTGTATTCCGTTGGCGAACAGGCTTGGCGCGATGGCGCGGCATTGAACTGGGCGCGTTCCCGCGCAAGCCTTCAGGATAGCGCCTGGAAACGCATGCTCTCTTTGCCGAACCGTTGGCCGACGCCGAAATTTCCTCTGAACGGGCGGGATCTTTTGGCAGCAGGGTTTTCGTCCGGACCGGATGTAGGGCAGGAGCTCAAGCGGCTGGAAGATTTCTGGATTGCAGCTGATTTTAAGCCGACAAAAGATGAATTGCTGGGAAAGGCCAAAGATGACTGATTTGATCGTGATGAAAACCAGTGGCCGAAAGGCGCCCAAAGTTGATGTGGGCGCGCCTGATCCCGCAAAGCTCATCAAGGGTAAATACAAGACCAAGACGTGGAACCATTTTGTTGGTGAAGACGACAGGCTGTTTTGCGGCATCTGGGAATCAACGCCGGGCAAGGTTCCGGTTGACTACGCGGAATGGGAATTCTGCCACTTTATTGAGGGCGAGGCCATTCTCACCAACGACAAGGGAAAAAAGTGGAAACTCAAAAAGGGTGATGGCTTCATCATTCCGGCGGGCTTCAGAGGCACTTGGGAAACTGTCAAGAAAGTGCGCAAACATTATGTTATACTGATGCCAAACAAATCCTGAGGTTTATCGATGAATAGCGTTCCAAAAATATCCCATCATGTAGCCAGCGCTTTGGGAGGATTGCGCCATGTGTTTGTGCGTGACCTCGAGGTCATGGCGACGCTCGGCATTCATGAACATGAAAAAGTGGCGCCACAGCGGATCATCGTGAGTATTGACCTGTCGGTTTTGGAGGGGGAGCAAACCATTGCTGACGATATCAGCAATGTGGTGAGTTATGAAATTGTGGTGAAAAAAGTTGAGGCCGTCATCGCGCAGGGCCATGTGAATCTGGTGGAGACACTGGCCGAGCTTATTGCCGCGTCGTGCTTGAAAGACAAGCGCGTGATGGCGGCGCGGGTTCGCATTGAGAAGCCCGACATTATTGCAAATGCCAGAAGCGTGGGCATTGAGATTGAGAGGGTAAGAACATGAGCCGGCCATTTAGCGTTCCGCCAATCACCCAGCATCAGCGTGACAGGTTTGAACCTTACAGGCTTGAGGGTTACACGGCGGAAAATCGTTGTGAATGGCTGCCTGTCACTTTCAATCCTAAAACCCAATGCGGCAGCTATTATTTCAAGATGCTGCCGGGGGCTGTCACAATTCCCCATGTTCATCCGGGTTATGAGGAATTTTATGTGATTGAGGGCGAGGCGGTGGAAAGCGATGGCACGGTTATCAAGGCGGGGGACTACATCAGTTTTCCGCCCAACTCCTACCACAACACGCGCACCGACAAGGGCTGCCTGGTTCTCGTGTTTGAATGGCGTCCATGAATGATGAGCCTGCAAATCCCAGCGGCCCGGAGATTATCCGCGATTTTGTGACGCGGCTTCCGGGGAAGCCCGGGGTCTACCGCATGTTTGACGCCAAGGGCGATGCCATTTATGTGGGCAAGGCGCGCAATCTCAAGAACCGGGTTTCGAATTATGCGCGGGGGCAGGGCCACAACAACCGCATTGCCTTGATGATCTCGCTCACGGTGAACATGGAATTTGTCACCACCGAGACCGAGGCCGAAGCGCTTCTGCTGGAAGCCAACCTCATCAAGAAACTGAAGCCGCGTTTCAATGTGATTTTGCGCGATGACAAGTCATTTCCCTATATCCTGATCGCCAAGGATCATGCGGTGGCGCAGCTCGTCAAGCATCGGGGCAGCAGATCGCGCAAGGGCAGTTATTATGGGCCGTTCGCTTCGGCGGGGGCGGTCAATCAATCACTTAATACATTGCAGAAGGCATTCCTTCTAAGATCTTGCAATGACAGCGTTTATGCAAACCGCTCGCGGCCCTGCCTGCTGCACCAGATCAAGCGCTGTTCGGCGCCGTGCGTGGGTTATATCGAGATGGACGTCTATAACGAACTGGTGCGGGAGGCCGAAAACTTTCTCGAGGGCAAAAGCCAGGCTGTGAAGGCTGAACTGGCAACCGCCATGGAGGCTGCTTCGGACGCCCTGAATTTTGAAACGGCGGCGCGGTTGCGCGACCGCATTCAGGCCATGAGTTTTGTTACCCAATCACAAGGCATAAATCCTCAAACCGTTGATGAGGCTGATATTTTTGGCTTGGCTCAGGAAAGCGGGCAGACTTGCATTCAGGTTTTTTTCATCCGGTCGGGCCAGAATTGGGGGACGCGCGCATATTTTCCGCGGACTGATAAATCCATGGAGATTGCTGAAATTCTGGCGAGTTTCGTTTCGCAATTTTACGACGACAAGCCAATTCCAAGACAGGTCTTGCTGTCGCATGACATTGAAGAGCTGGATTTGCTGGCAGAGGCGCTCTCCACCCATTCAGGTCACCGCGTCGAAGTTCTGGTTCCGCAGCGGGGTGAAAAGCGTTCGCTGGTTGAACATGCCGTCACAAATGCGCGCGAAGCTGGCGGGCGGAAGGTGGCGGAATCTTCTTCGCAGGCCAAGCTGCTGAAAGGTGTGGCGGAAGCCTTTGGATTGCCGGAAACGCCAAAACGCATTGAAATATATGATAACTCCCATATTTCAGGCACCAATCCGGTTGGCGCCATGGTGGTGGCGGGGCCTGATGGCCTGATGAAATCGCAATACCGCAAGTTCAACATGAAGTCGGAAGACCTGGTTGGCGGTGATGATTTCGGCATGATGCGCGAAATGCTGACGCGGCGGTTCTCGCGGCTTCTGAAAGAAGAGGGCGAGCGGGATGCGGAAAGTTCCACCTGGCCGGATTTGCTCTTGATCGACGGTGGAGCAGGCCAGCTTTCTGCTGTGCGAGGTGTTCTGGATGATCTGGGGGTTGGCGATCTTGCCGTTGTGGGCGTTGCCAAGGGACCGGACAGGGATGCGGGCCGGGAGCATTTCTTCGTGGCGGGAAAGCCTTCCTTCATGCTGGCGGCGCGCGATCCTGTCCTCTATTACGTTCAGCGGTTGCGTGACGAGGCGCATCGTTTTGCCATCGGCAGCCACCGCGCCAGGCGCACCAAGGCGATGGGGGTCAATCCACTGGATGAAATTGCTGGCATAGGACCGTTGCGCAAGAAAGCGTTGCTCCGAAGCTTTGGATCGGCCAAAGCTGTGTCGCGGGCAAGTGCTGGCGACCTGGCGCAAGTTGAGGGTGTGAGTACGGCGTTGGCGCAGGCAATCTATGATCACTTCCATGATGGTGCAGAACGGCAATGAGCAACGCTAGGCCACGGAAGACCCGCTTCAAGGAAATTTGGAACCTGCCGAATGTGCTCACCTATGGCCGCATTCTGGCTGTGCCTGTGGTTGCCGGACTGCTGATGTATGGAGGCAATACGGCGCGCTGGGTGGCGCTCACTATCTATGTGGTGGCCGCCATTACAGATTTTCTCGATGGCTATCTGGCGCGAATATGGCAGCAGCAATCATCGCTCGGCGTCATGCTGGATCCCATTGCCGACAAGGTTCTGGTGGCTGTTGTGCTGCTGGTTCTTTCGGCTGACGGCATTCTGTTTGGCGGCCACATCTGGGCGGCAATCATCATTCTGGCGCGCGAGGTTCTGGTGTCAGGTTTGAGGGAGTATCTCGGCGGGTTGCAGGTTTCAGTTCCAGTGACGCAGATTGCGAAGTGGAAAACCACGGTTCAGCTTTTGGCTATCGGCTTTCTGATTGCGGGGCCTGCGGGCGACCGGATTATTCCCTACACCACTGAAACTGGCATCACGTTTTTATGGATCGCAGCGGCGCTCACACTTTATACCGGCTATGATTACTTCCGGGCCGGCATCCGGCATGTGGTGGAAGAGGAATGAAAGTTTTATATTTTGCGCGGTTGCGGCAGATCGTCGGGCGGGGACAGGATGAAGTTGACATCCCCCCTGACGTCACGACTGTCAGTGCACTGGTTGATTTCCTGAAGTTGCGGGACGAAGGAACTGCGGCAGCGTTTGCGGATTTGCGCACCTTGAAAGTGGCCATCGACCAATCACACGCTTCGCTTGATGCCTCGATTGTGGGCGCCCGCGAAGTCGCATTCTTCCCGCCAGTCACCGGCGGCTGACATGCGGCTCAATGTTTATTTGCAGAAGGCTGGCGTTGGCAGCAGGCGCGAGGCTGAGCGCATGGTGGCTGAGGGGCGCGTCAAGATCAATGGCGAAGTGGCGCTGCCAACGATGCCCGCCGAAGAAGGCGATGTTGTAACGCTGGATGGCAAAGTGGTAGCCCCTTCGACCAAGCCGTTGCCCCGATTGTTTGTGCTCAACAAGCCGTTGGATGTTCTGGTCACGCACCGGGACCACAAGAACCGCCGCACGATTTTTGATCTCACATCAATGACAGCACCTGGCCTGCCGCGCCTGATGAGCGTCGGCCGCTTGGATGTTAACAGCGAAGGTTTGTTGCTGTTGTCCAGCGATGGTTCCTTGGCGCAGGCGCTGATGAGCCCGGAAACAGCCCTGTCGCGAGTTTACCGGGTGCGGGTGAGGGGCCGACTGACGCCTGAAAATATTACGGTTCTTGCCGATGGCATTGTCGTTGATGGCGTGAACTACCGTGGAGCCGAGTTTGTTGAAGAATACGACGGCAGCGGACGCAGCAACACCTGGTACCGCGTTGCCCTCACCGAAGGCAAGAACCGCGAAATCCGCAAATTGATGGAGCATTTTGGCTGCGTCGTGAACCGCTTGATCCGGGTGCAGTACGGGCCGTTTTATCTCGGCAAGTTGCAGGCCGGTGCGCTGGACGAGGTGAAGCCGGAGAAGGTGGCGGAGTTGCTGGCTTACCTCGCCGAGAGGGGCGTTGCCATTTAGGCCGGTATCAAATCCGCCGCCTTTTCCGCCGCCATCATCACGGCGCAGTTTATGTTGGTGGTGATCATGGCGGGAAAAATCGAAGCGTCGGCGATGTAGAGGTTGCCGATGCCTTTCACTTTGAGTTCGGGTGTAACGACGTGACCGATGCTGGCGGTGCTGCAGGGGTGATAGACGGTTTCACAGACGCTTCTGATGTAGGAGGCCCATTCGTCGTCAGTCTGCACATCAGGGCCGGGGTGGATTTCGGATTTGCACAAGGACTGGAAGCTTCTGGTTTCGAAAAGCCTTCTGGTGAAGCGCATGGCTTTGAGCAAGAGCGCCAAGTCGTAGGGGGCGGACAAGTAGTTGAGACTGATGATCGGGTGATCGCGATAATCGGCGCTTGCCAATTCGACACGGCCTTCGCTGCGGGCACGGGTTACGTTAGGTGAGGCTTTGACGGCGGGACCATTCACAACGAGTCTAGGATCATCGTCATATTTTTCACGGACGCGCAGACCGAAATGGAAAAGTATATCTGGCGCTGGCGCGTCTTTTTCCAGGTTCAACATCATCGTGGCTTCGAACGGGCAAATCTCCCAGGGGGCGATTGGCTCATGGGTCTCCCAAACAATGGGAGCAGCCACATGATCCCTTAGATGTTCGCCCACATGGGGCAAGTCGGCCACGATTCCTATGCCGAGTGTTTTCAAATGATGGGCGGGGCCGAGGCCTGACAGCATCATGAGCTGGGGTGTCTGGATGGAGCCACAAGTTAAGATGACGGCGCGGCTGGCATGAATGGGTCCGCGTGTTGTTTCGGCACCAATGGCTTTGCCATTCTCGATGTTGATTTTGGTGGCCTGGGTCTGCGTCCAGATTTCCAGATGCCTTGGCAGGTTGGTGAGGGGATGCAAATAAGTAACTGACGAGGATTGCCGCAAGCGGCCTTTTGCGTTGAGCGGGAAGTAGCCCACACCCTCATTGATTTCATTGGCGAAATTAATTTCATTCAATCCTAGTTCCTTTCCCGCATTCACAAAGGCCTGACTGGCGGGATGGCGTGGGGAAGGCTCAATGACAGTGTTCTCCAAAGCGCGATCAAAATATTTTGCCATGGCGGCAGCGCCCCAGTTCTGGGCCCCCAGGCTTTCCCAGGCATCGAAATCGGAATCGGGCGGGCGG
>JANMHO010000394.1:0-2414 GCA_031375195.1 Rhodobiaceae bacterium | reverse complement strand
TGCTACGACGCTATTGTCACCTCCGGTGACGTTACGCAGACCCTGATGGCGTCCCATGCGCGGGGGAAAGTCTATCATCTGGGGCCAGCTCGCGACCTCTCCATATTCGAAGGCACGTCGGTAGAGCGCGTAAGTTTGCAGCATGCCAATGCGGTGCTTTGCACTGGCCTGGTTAACGACGAAGTGGAAACACCCGATGATTACGGCCAGATACTGGAGCACGCGAAGGCGTTGAATCTGGCGATGATCTGCGCTAATCCGGACAAGGTGGTTCGCAAGGGCGACAAGCTTCTCTATTGCGCCGGAGCCCTCGCCGAAAAATATTCCGCGATGGGCGGCAGTGTGCTCATGGCCGGCAAGCCCTATGCCCCCATTTATGAACTGGCCTACAAACTGGCCACTGACCAGGCAAAACTGGAGGTTCCCAAATACCGGATACTTGCCATAGGCGATGGGCCTGAAACCGACATCAAGGGAGCCACCGATTTTGGCTGCGATGTGGTGCTGATCGCCGGTGGGGTGACGGACGCCTCAAAAGGGCTGGCGGCGGCAGAGGCCCTTGTTCAACGCCTTGTTCCACAAGCCAGAATCAGAAAAACCCTGGATCACCTCGCCTGGGACTAGCATTTGTGTTGCAGCGCCGCAGAAACTATGCTGCTTACCGCCACAAAGGCAAAGTGAGTTCCAATGCAACTGCTCAAGGGCAATGAGCCTGTCCCCAGGAATTTCCGCAACGCTGTAGTGGCCATTGGCAATTTCGATGGGCTGCACCGCGGCCATCAGGAATTGTTGCGCGTGGCGCAAGGCGAGGCAGCGCGCCGCGGAGTGCCGTGGGGAATTGTCACCTTCGAGCCGCACCCGCGAAGTTTCTTCAGGCCCGACGAGCCGGTGTTTCGGTTGACGCCCGCGCCCCTGAAGGCGAGATTGGCGGCAGCGCTTGGTGCGTCATTTGTTTTGAACCTGACCTTCGGCAAGGATCTGGCCGCGTTGGAGCCAGAAGCTTTTATCGAGCGTTATCTGATAGACCACATGGCCGTGGCCCATGTGGTGACCGGCTATGATTTTCATTTCGGCAGGGGACGCAAGGGCAATCCTTCCATATTGAAAGATATGGGGCAAAAGTCCGGTTTTGCAGTGACCATTGTTGACCAGGTTTCCGACGATGGCGACGGTCATTCGCCTTTTTCCTCAAGCTCCATCCGCTCCAGCCTGCGCCGTGGCCATATGGCGGCGGCGGCCCGCGAGCTTGGTTACCACTGGACCGTCCTGGGCGAGGTCGTGCACGGCGACCAGCGGGGCCGCAGCATCGGATTTCCGACAGCAAATATCATCGTTGACCCGGGCACCGAACCCTTTCGCGGCATCTATGCCGTGCGTGTTCGCGATGGCGAGGTTTCTGGCAGCGCATCTTGGAGCGGGGCCGGCTATTTCGGCGACCGTCCGACATTTGAAACCACACGCATTTTTCTCGAAGTCCATATTCTGGACTTTGACGCCGACATCTATGGCCGAACCCTGGCGGTGGAGTTTATCGACTTCATCCGGCCGGACAGGAAATTCAATTCAGTCGAAGACCTGCAGCGCCAGATGCAGGATGATTGCGCCAGGGCAAGGTCGATCCTCGAGGCTCTGGGGAAGCACAATCCGCAGACGTCCTATCCACTGGGCCTTGCACAGGAAACGGGTTCTATCTGAGGAAAACGCGCCGGAAGGATTAGGCCACGTCGGCGGCTTCCTTGGCGCGGCTCATGCGCTTTCTCTCATTGGCATCGAGGTAGATTTTGCGCAGCCGGATGGATTTGGGCGTGATTTCCACCAGCTCGTCGTCGCCCACATAGGCGAGTGCCTTTTCCAGTGACATTTTGATGGGCGGTGTCAGCACAACCGCCTCATCCTTGCCGGAGGCGCGCACGTTCGTGAGTTTCTTGCCCTTGATCACATTGAGCTCAAGGTCATTGCCACGGGTATGCTCGCCGATGATCATGCCGGCATAGACCCTGGTTCCATGCTCAATGAACATGGGGCCGCGATCCTGCAGGTTGAAAATGGCGTAGGCCACCGCTTCCCCATCACCATTCGACAGAAGTGCGCCCGTATGGCGGCCCGGAATATCACCCACATAAGGTGCATAGGCGTGGAACAGGCGGTTCATGATGGCTGTGCCGCGTGTGTCCGACATGAGCTCGCCCTGATAGCCGATGAGGCCCCGGGTTGGCGCATGGAACACCAGCCGCTGGCGGCCAGCGCCTGAGGGGCGCATATCGCGCATTTCAGCGCGCCGCTCGGAGAGTTTCTGCACCACAATGCCGGAATAGGCCTCATCGACGTCAACGATGACCTCTTCAATAGGCTCCAGTCTTTCGCCAGTCGCCTCATTGGTGCGGAACACTACGCGGGGGCGGCCTACGGTCAGC
>JANMHO010000354.1:0-5974 GCA_031375195.1 Rhodobiaceae bacterium | reverse complement strand
GATCCGCATTTACAAGGACGCGCAGTTCGCGAAGTTCCTCAACAGCCCGGAATTTCCCGGCTTGAAGAAATGGGATCTCACAGTTTACGCTCTGGTGCCGCCCGTTGTCGGCATTATCTCGGCCAGCATCCTGTTCATCATTTTCGCCGCCGGAATCCTTGAAGGCGGCGCCTTGTTCCCGACCTATGCCTGCGAACTGGGCGACGGCACGTGCGGCACCTTCGAGAACTTCATCTATAATTTCGGCCCGAAGGACGCTACCGACTATGCCCGGACCCTGATCTGGTGCTTCGCCGCAGGCTTCGCCGAGCGGCTGGTGCCGGACAAGCTGAGGGGCTTGGCGGCGGGCGCGGAAAACGCCAAGCCCGCGAAATAGGAAGAGGAAAATAGTCCTTGACACCGCGCGGTGATTGGGCTATAAA
The DNA here is from genome assembly GCA_031375195.1 of Rhodobiaceae bacterium. Classification (GTDB taxonomy): domain Bacteria; phylum Pseudomonadota; class Alphaproteobacteria; order Rhizobiales; family Aestuariivirgaceae; genus Aestuariivirga. Next base: position 5,552 of record JANMHO010000354.1, on the reverse strand, counting down.
CGGCTATTCTCCAAAATTGCAAGTTCCGTCCGTTGAGCGCAAGGCAGCTTGAAAGAGCCGCATCGCTGAAATCCAATCGGCTATTGCCATGGTGCAACACCGGGTGAGCTTGCAAGGGGCCCCGCTTTCGCTTAGCCTTCGCCGCCTGGGCCTACAGGAAAATGCCGATTGGAGCGCAAATGCTATCTGCGGTGGCCGTCGATCTCGCTTTGGTGCTGGCCGTGGACTGCTCAAGCAGCGTGGACGAGGGCGATTTCCGCATGCAGATGGACGGCATCGCGGCGGCGCTCCGCAACCCGCCGCTGTTTGACGCCATCGCGGCGGGAAATTTCAGCCGCATCGCTGTGACGTTGCTGCAATGGTCGAACTGGCAAAGCCAGGAGGTGGCAGTCGAATGGCGTATCCTTGCCGAACGCGCCGATCTTGAGGTGTTCGCGCAGGAGACAGGGAAAGCCAAGCGGCGGTGGCTGCCCGGCGGAACCGGGCTGGCAGCGGCCATCGCCTTCAGCATCGCGCTGCTGGAGTCGGTGCCTGTGCTGGCGGCGCGGCGCGTGATCGACGTTTCCGGCGACGGCGAGGACAATGACGGCGGCGATGCGGGCCTGGCGCGGGACGCGGCCACGGCGCGCGGCATCACCATCAATGGCCTGCCGATCCTCAGCGGCTCCAGCACTCTGATATCCTACTACCACAGTCAGGTCATCGGCGGCCCCGGCGCCTTCCTGATGCCTGCCGCAAACATGCAGTCGTTCAAGGAGGCCATGACCGGAAAACTGCTGAGGGAAGTGCGGCAGTTGACGGTTTGAAGGGTGGCGTCTTTACAAGGCGTGGAAATAGTAATGTATATACATCGCATATACACAAGGATTCCCGTCATGACCGCCTCATCTGCCCTGAGCCTCCGCATATCGGCGAAAGACCGCATGTTGATTGACCGCGCCGCCGAAGCCACCCACAAAACCCGCGCGGAATTTTTGCTGGATAGCGGGCGGGCGGCAGCGGCTGATGCTTTGGTCGACCGCAGTCTCTTCGTTTTGGGGTCTGCTGAGTTCAAGAAGTTTGAGAAGGCTTTGAAGGCCGCACCCAGGTCAACGGACGTGATCAGGAAACTGAAAAGGCGGCCTAGCCCTTGGAAGAAATAACGGCGCCGCGACTGCTGCAAGCCGGCGATGAAACGCTGGCCTTCGATTGCGGTGTTGACGTTCTGAACACGTGGCTGAAACGCCGCGCACTTCTCAACCACTTCTCCGGCGCATCCCGCACCTATGTGGTCATGAGCGGCAAACGCATTGCCGCCTATTAATGCCTCACCTCCGTTTCCATCCAGCACGCCGCCGCCACCAGAAAAATCCGCCGCAACATGCCGGAACCCATTCCGGTTTTGGTGCTGGGAAGACCGGCGGTGGACTTGGGATTTCAAAAACTCGGGGTAGGGCCGATGCTGCTGATGCACGCACTGGAACGCACACAGGAGGTGGCGAAGGTTGCTGGAATCCGCGCGCTGCTGGTCCATGCGAAGGACGAAGAGGCGGCGGAATTTTACAAGCGGTTTGGCTTTGTGGAGTCGCCGCTTAATCCGTTGATGCTGACGGTGCGGGTGAGCTTGTAGCAAGAAAGTAAGGACCCTCATCCGCCCTTCGGGCGCCTTCTCTCATGCCAAGTGGCACGGGAGAAGGCGATGAACTTTGAGATTCATCTTGATGTGATGCAGGTCTTTGTGATTATCGCCTTCGCCTGTTTGCGTAGCAAATGGGAGAAGGTGCCCGATGGGCGGATGAGGGCCTCTTCACTCCCCTCCATGCTGAGGCGCTCACGCGCCAGCGCGAGCCTCGAAGCATCCTAAGACGTTAAGCCACACTCCGAAGCCTTGGCTTCGCCAAGGCAGCTCAGTGTGAGGATTGAAATTAAGTGCACTCATCGTAATTCATCAATTCGGGGATTCTTAAGGAGTTTTTTTCTTGAGCGGGCTAAGATGATTTTGGCCTGACCCAATCGGTCATCATGTAACTTGGAACGATTTATTCTATTCAGGCGCTTTGTCTCTTCTGCAGTCAATAGAACCAGGCGATAGTGTTTCTTGATGAAATTTATCAGTTGTCGATTACTCTTTCCTGCATCAATCTCAGAAATTATTGCTCTCGTGAGCGCGCGCAAAGGGGAAACATGTTCGATGAAAACACGCTCACCTCGATCAAGTGACTCCATTGCAGCCTTTGAGAATTCTGCATCTGAATGGTCTTTGATATTATTTATATGTGTGAGGCCCAAGTATTTTATTCGGCAACTAAGTATATCAAGAATGCGTTCAGCGCTGTGAATCGCGCCACCGTTGTCGGTAAAGCCCGCTTTTATCAATTCATTCCTGAACTTAGCCGCTTTGCGAAGCACAGGAATAAGATTGTTCTCGTTATACTTAGAGCGACTGGCCAAATTACAACCCCCGTCGCCGCTTCCTTCGTTCCCCGCCGCCATCATCGAGCGTTGAGATTTCCTTGATCGGGGGCAGGTCAACCACCTTCATCAAATTCGCATACACCGCCGTCTTGTGCGGAATCGCCATCGCTTCAACGAAATGCTGCTGGAACTTTGGCTCCACGGCGGTTTCGATTTTTTCGATACGGCGCACGACCGCTTCGATTTCGTCCCGCGCTCCCTTGTTGAGCAGGGCTATCCGCGCGCCGGTGCCCGCCGCATTGCCCGCTGAGGAGACGTTTTCCAACGGCGCGTCGGGGATCAGCCCCAGGATCATCGCGTATTTCACGTCGATGTGGGTGCCGAAGGCTCCGGCCAGCCTGATTTTATCGACGTGGTCCAGACCGAGCTTGTCCATGAGCAGGCGCACGCCCGCATACAAAGCTGCCTTGGCCAGCTGGATGGCGCGGACATCGTTTTGGGTGATCGAGATCAGCGGCTCGCCGTCGCGCACCACATAGGTGAAGGTGCGGCCGTTGGCGCGGACGCGGGGGCTAACGGCGGACATGCCGCCGTCCACCTGGCCATCCTGATTGATGATGCCGGCCAGATACATCTCCGCGATCACTTCGATAATGCCGGAGCCGCAAATGCCGGTGACACCGGTGCCCGCGATTGCCACGTCAAAGCCCGGATCGTCCGACCACAGATCACTTCCGATGACGCGGAAGCGCGGTTCCAGCGTTACGGGGTCTATGCGGATGCGCTCAATGGCGCCGGGGGCGGCGCGCTGGCCGCAGGAAATCTGCGCCCCTTCAAAGGCGGGGCCGGTGGGCGACGAGCAGGCGAGCAGGCGGGCCTTGGAACCCAGAATGATTTCGGCGTTGGTGCCCACATCCACAGCCAGCACGATCTCATCCGAATCCTGAGGCGCTTCGGAGAGCACCACGCCTGCAGCATCCGCCCCCACATGGCCCGCGATGCAGGGCAGCACATAGCATTGCGCGCCGGGATTCAATTTCAAATCCAGCTCGCGGGCAGGGCAGGTGATGGCAAGCCCGGTGGCCAGCGCGAAGGGTGCGCCGCCGAGTTCCGTGGGGTCAATGCCAAGGAACAGGTGATGCATGACGGGATTGCCGACGAGCACGATTTCCAGAATGTCGCTGAGGTCAATCTGCGCTTGCGTCGCCACTTGGCTCGCCAGCGTGTTCAAGGCCTCGCGGATAACGGCGGTCATTTCCTTCTCGCCGCCGGGATTCATCATCACGTAAGACACCCGGCTCATCAAATCTTCGCCGAAGCGGATTTGCGGGTTCATCAGGCCAGCCGATGCCACCACTTCGCCGCTCGCGAGATTGGTGAGGTGGGCGGCAACCGTAGTGGAGCCCACATCCACCGCAAGGCCGAAAATCCTGTCATGGAAGCCGGGCCAGATGGCGACGAGTTCCGCCGCACCCGATGTGGAGCGCGAGTTAATGGCGCAGGTGATTTTCCACTGGCCCTTTTTGAGCGTGGCTTGCAGCAGCGCGATGATGGCGAGATTGCAGGTGATGTTTTTCACATCCCACTGCTCGGCCAGCGCCTTGAACACGCGCTCCAAATCCGACGAGGGCTTGTGCATGTCGGGCTCTTCCACCTCGATGTAGAACAGCCGTGTGGCGGGATCCATTTCAATGTCGCGCACTTCGGCGGCCTTGCGCACCACCTGTTTGTGCACCTGGGATTCGGGTGGCACGTCGATCACCACATCGGCGAGCAGTTGTGTCTGGCACGAAAGCCTGCGACCCGAGGCAAGGCCGCGCAATTTGTCGTAACGCTCTTCGACTTTTGAGAACGCACTCAAGTGATCGACAGCAGACGTAATGCCATGCTTGGCAAACTCGCCTTCGCCCACATTGATCTGGCAGCGCCCGCAAATGGCGCGGCCCCCGCAAACGCTGTCGATATCCACGCCAAGGGTGCGCGCCGCCTGCAGCACCGGCGTGCCGAGCGGAAACCGGCCCCGCTTGCCGGAGGGCGTGAAGACGATGAGGGCGTCGGTGTTGTTGGTCATGGTTTTTGGGCGAATAGCGAATGGCGAATGGACAATTCCCTATTCGCTACTCACCATTCGCTTCCTATCTCCTCCGCCTTGCCTCTCTTGCAGCCCTGCGTGCTTCAATCTCTTCATTGGATGAAATCTCGCCCGCTGCCTGCGCGGCTTTCGATGGCGCTGCGGTCATTTCACGGAAACGGTTGGTCCAGAACTTGCAGTGCGCATCCGTGCCGTTCAGCACGTTGGCACCATAGATGGCGTGCATGTCTTCATCATGCAGCGGATTCATAATGGCTGATGTCATGCCGTGGGAGGCGGCCATGGCGAGGAAATATCCGGTCAGCGCCCGGCGGTTCGGCATGCCGAAGGACACGTTGGACGCGCCGCAGGTGGTGTTCACTTTGAGCTCTTCGCGCAAACGGCGCACCAGGCGGAACACCTGCTGCCCCGCCGTTCCCATGGCGCCAATCGGCATCACCAGCGGATCAACCACAATGTCCTCCGGCTTGATGCCGAAATCGGCGGCGCGCTCCACAATCTTTTTCGCAACCGCAAAGCGCACATCCGGGTCTTCGGAAATGCCAGTCTCATCATTGGAGATGGCAACCACTGGCACATTGTATTTGGCAATCAGCGGCAGGATGGCTTCGAGCTTTTCTTCCTCACCAGTCACCGAATTCACCAGCGGCCGCCCTTTGGCGGTTTCGAGGCCCGCTTTCAGGGCGGAGGTCACCGAGGAGTCGATGCAGAGCGGCAGGTCAACCAGCGACTGCACGATTTCCAGCGTCTGGCGCATCAGCGGCGGCTCGGTTTCGTTGGGGTTGACGGCGGTCACACCGGCATTCACATCGAGAATGTGGGCGCCAGCGGCCACCTGCGCCAGCGCATCCCGGATCACGGTTTCAAAGTTTCCGGCCTGCATTTCGGCGGCCAGTTTCTTGCGGCCCGTGGGGTTGATGCGCTCGCCGATCACCGTGAAGGGGCGGTCAAAGCCGATGATATGGCTGCGGGTGGCCGAGGCGACGAGAGTGTGGGTCATGACGAGAGCTTGCCTCCATTGGCAATGAGGGTTTTGATCCGTTCCTGATCATAGGTCGATTCGAGG
>JANMHO010000283.1:0-20552 GCA_031375195.1 Rhodobiaceae bacterium | reverse complement strand
GAACTCGAAACCAAAATCAAATCATTGGGGCAATTGAGGCTCGGCGGCGCCAGCCGCAAAAAAATCCCCCGTGGTTTCGACGCCGAACACAGCCGCGCGCCATTATTGCTCCACGATGGCCTCCATGCATTTCATGAGGGGGCCGCTGCCCAAATCCATCCACACCGAAAAATTTATCGATGATTGCCTGAGCCACGTCCGCGCCGCCGCCCCGATTTCGCTATGGCTGATGAAGCGCGTGGCGGGGTGATCCGGAATCTCTCTGGTTCAGTTTGAGCCGGCTGCGAATGGCCTGCCTTTCCATGCCCAGCCTCACCTGCAGCGAAGAGTGGGGAGGATCCCTTCCCGCGCCAACTCGGCGGCCGCCAGAGGCATGTGAGCATCAAAGCGCGCCGCAGCGGCGCAGGAAAAGTGTATAGGATTATAAACTTGTAATAGGCGTTTAAACGCGTTCTAAGTCTCATCCAGCGGGTTTCTGGGGTAGAGCGCCAGAGGGGTAGCGGAGAGGATTGCTTTGCCGTCCACGGGGCTTCCAGAGGTCGTAGGATTAAAATCAGTAATTGGCTATCGCAAATCCAAAACTCCTGGGCTACACAGGCCGAATGACCGCCGTCCATCTCCCCGACAGCCGCTATGCCTGGACACGCCTTGCCATATCGCTGGCCCTTGCAACCATCAGCGGCATCGGCCTGTGGGCCTCCGTCGTCGTGCTCCCCACCATCCAAACCGAATTCGGCATTGATCGCAGTGGCGCGTCCCTGCCTTACACGGCCACCATGATGGGATTTGCGGTCGGCGGCATCGTGATGGGAAGGCTGGCTGATCGCTTCGGCATCATAGTGCCCATGTTGATAGGCACATTCATGCTGGGGCTGGGCTTCATGATAGCGGCGCTCTCGACCAGCTATTGGATGTTTGTGGTGGCGCAAGCGGTATTCATCGGCCTTTTCGGCTGCGCCACGGCTTTTGGCCCCCTCGTTGCTGATGTATCGCTGTGGTTTCAAAAACGCCGCGGCATTGCCGTTGCAATTGTCGCATCCGGCAATTACCTCGCTGGCGCCATCTGGCCGCCCATTCTCACCTGGGGCATTCAAAACCATGGCTGGCGAAATTCCTACCTGGCATTGGGCATTCTCACGGTGGTGATCATGTTGCCCCTCTCGCTTTTCCTGCGCCAACGCGCTTCCCTCGAAGAGCGGCCACGCCCCACCTACACAGGCGGGAAACTTGATGGAACCAACGCCCTGCAGGCCTTGCTGATCGTCGCAGGCCTTGCCTGCTGCGTCGCCATGTCCATGCCCCAGGTCCACATCATCGCTTACTGTGGCGACTTGGGTTACGGCACGGCACGAGGTGCTGAAATGCTCTCCCTCATGCTGGGTTTCGGTGTCGTCAGCCGCATCATTTTCGGTTTTGTCGCCGATCGCATTGGCGGCATCGGAACACTCATCATCGGTTCGCTGCTGCAATGCCTGGCATTGCTGTTTTATATCCCATTCGATGGTCTGATCTCCCTCTATATAGTGTCCGCATTTTTTGGCTTGGCGCAGGGCGGCATCGTGCCAAGCTATGCATTGATCGTGCGCGATCATTTCCCGGCCCGCGAAGCCGGAACCCGCATCAGCCTGGTGCTCACGTCCACAGTTCTCGGCATGGCGCTGGGCGGCTGGCTTTCGGGCGAGATATTTGATTACACCGGTTCCTATCGCGCTGCCTTCCTGCATGGCATCGCCTGGAACCTGCTCAACTTGGCCATTGCCTTCTGGCTTTTGATGGGTCGCCGCAGCAAACTTGCTGCCGCATAAAATTTGGCCACTTGACCAATTCGGGTCCAGCGTGTTTGCTGCACCGCAATATGGGGAAAAAACTTATATATCATTTGGGGCTGGCCACGGATGCCGCACTGGGCAGCAAAGGCACCGCCTTGAATGAAATGGCCGCTTTTGGTTTGCCCGTTCCGCCCGGTTTCGTGGTCGCCAAAACAGCAGAAGCAACCCGTGAGAGCCTGATTGCCGCCATCAGGAAAGTCGGCAAGGGCTTCGGCAATCCTGAAGCTCCGCTGCTTCTCGCTGTGCGCTCAAGCCCGGAAAGCGCAACGCTGGGCACGATGGAAACCATATTGAACGTGGGCCTCAACGACGAAACCGTTGAGGGCCTGGCCACGCAGTTGCAGAACCGCAAGCAAGCCTATCTCCTCTATTGCCAGTTTATTCAAACCTATGCCGTTAACGTGTTAGGCATGCGCCACGCGGCGTTCGAAGATATTCACGACGGCGGTGAAATTTCCCAGCTTGCCGGCAAGTTCAAGTCAGCCATTGAGAGCAAGACCGGCAAATCATTCCCGCAGGATGTGAACGCGCAGATTGCCAATATCATTCAGGCGGCGCCCGCCCTGCATGGCGCGGTTATTGTTCAGGCCATGGTGCATGGCGAGAAAGCGGCGCTCATCGTAAACTCCAGAAACCCGGCCACGGGCATTGCCTATGAGGGCGGCTCTGCAAAGCTCAAATCCGCTCTGTCCAGGCTGGAGCGTCATTTCAAGTCCCCGCAGGAAGTCACCTGCATCGAATCGAAAGACCAGCTCTGGTTCCTGAAATCGAAGGCATTGAAAGCCTCGGCCAGGATCGAACTCAAGATGATCGTCGATATGGCCAATGAGGGCCTGCTGACGCGCAAGCATGCAATCCTCCAGGTTGATCCCTTCATCCTTGATCAATTCCTGCATTCCACGCTTGATGCAGCAGCAATAACGGAAATTTTCGCAACTGGCATCGCGGCGTCGCCGGGTGCCGTTTCCGGCCAGGTTGTTTTCGAGGCGGCGGAAGCCCAGCAGCTAAAGTCCCGGGGCAAACCCGCAATTCTTGTGCGCATTGAAACCAGCCCGGAGGACATTCAAGGCATGCACGCGGCTGAAGGGGTTTTGACCGCAAGGGGGGGGCTCCTGTCGCACGCGGCCGTAATTGCCCGCGGCATGGGAAAAACCTGTGTGGTCGGAGCCAGCCACCTCCGCATTGATTACGAAGCCCAAACCATGACATCTCTTGGCAGTGTGGTCAGAAGAGGCGAGATGGTGACGCTTGATGGTTCCACCGGCCGTGTCTATCGCGGTGTGCTGGCCACCTTGAAACCAATTCTCTCCGGCGATTTTGCCACCATTCTGGAATGGGCCGATGGCGTCCGCCGCATGGAAGTGCGCGCCAATGCCGAAACGCCAGCTGAAGCCCGCTCGGCCAGATATTTTGGCGCGGAAGGCATTGGCCTCTGCCGCACCGAGCACATGTTTTTCAGCGCCGACCGCATCCGCCCCATGCGCCGGATGATTTTGGCCGAAACCATTGAGGCCAGAAAGGCGGCGCTTGATGAAATACTTCCCATGCAGCGCCAGGATTTTATTGAACTGTTCGAAATCATGGCAGGCCTGCCAGTGACCATCCGCCTGCTCGATCCGCCCCTGCACGAATTCCTGCCGAAATCTGAGCACGATATTTTGGAACTTGCAGGCGAGATGAATATCAAACCGGAATATCTGCGCGCCCGCGTGGCCGAGCTGCAGGAGTTTAACCCGATGCTGGGCCATCGCGGTGTCAGGCTTGCTGTATCGCACCCTGAAATTGCTGAGATGCAAGCGCGCGCAATCTTTGAGGCGACGGCAGACGTGGCCAAGAAATATGGCAAGGCCCCCATTCCGGAAATCATGATTCCGCTGGTGGTTGGAAAACTGGAACTGGATTTTGTCCGCGCCCGGGTGGTGGCGGTGGCCGAGGATGTGCAGCGCGAAAGCGGGCTTGATCTGCCATATCTGGTGGGCACCATGATTGAACTGCCGAGGGCGGCGCTGCGCGCTGGCGAAATTGCCCAGTCGGCGGAGTTCTTTTCTTTCGGCACCAATGACCTCACCCAGACGACGCTTGGCATCAGCCGCGACGACAGCGCCCGCTTCATTGGCGAATACACCGCCAAGGGATTGATGCAGACTGATCCCTTCATTTCGCTTGATATCGAAGGAGTGGGCGAATTGTTGCGGATTGCCGTTGAGCGCGGGCGAAAATCCCGGCCCGATCTCAAGCTCGGCATCTGTGGCGAGCATGCCGGCGACCCCGAATCAATTAACTTTTGCGAGACGATCAAACTCGATTATGTTTCCTGCTCGCCCTTCCGGATTGCCATCGCAAGGCTTGCCGCCGCGCAGGCAAGTATAAGAAACAAATAGATAAAAACATGGACTTTTGGGGCGTTTTCCATATTCGCGGTTTGGTTAAAAAAGCGTTGCCGAAAGGCTACTTTTGGTTGCCGGCATGGTTAACCTATGCTAAACGCGAAGACAGTATGCTACCGACAGTATATGAATTTTAATCATAACGCCGACAGCAGGACCAGGGGATTTGCAGAAAAGACGCCCAGAGCAGAGGCCAGAGCTTTTCGATTGTCATGAGTTGACTGAAACTCGTGCGCGTCGTCGTGGTGGCTTTCTGGAGTATGTGCCGTTTGTCATCAGTGGCATCCTGCTGATTGCGGCGTTTGCCTTCGCTGGCAGCTATATGGGCCAGAATGCGGTGGCGCGTAATCTTTCTCCCACTGAAGATGCTCTTGATTTCGCAACGCCCGTCGCCAACATCATCGCCAAGGGTTCATTGCTGCCCCAGGGCGAAAATTTTGACATCGTAAGCCTGAAAATTTCCGAGAAGCAAACCGTGGCGAGCTTCGGCAAGGGCGACTTTCTCGACGCCGATCCGAATGCCCTGATGGTGATTACACCGGCCTCCGTTGACCTCAGCGGAAAATCCGATGTGGCAGCGACCATAACTCCGGCCATTCAGCGTTTGGCCATTGCGCCATCGCCCGCAAAAATTGAGAAATCCTTCAAGCTGAAGCGCGGCGAGAAACAGGCCGTGGTCGCCCAGCGCCGCATCCGCCTGGCCGAGGAAAATTGCCTGGCACGCGCGATCTATTTTGAAGCCCGTTCCGAATCGCAATTGGGCCAATTGGCGGTCGCCAAGGTTATCTTGAACCGCACCAGGGATCCGGACTATCCAAAAACGATTTGCGGCGTGGTGTATCAGGGCTCCAACCGGCGCAATTCCTGCCAATTCTCATTTGCCTGTGATGGCCTTCCTGACGATGTGAAGCAACCCGGAGCCTGGATGAACGCCAAGCAGGTTGCCCAGAAGGCGATGAATGGATCCAAGTCCATGCAGTCCATGAGCACCGCCACAAATTATCACGCTGATTATGTGAAGCCAAAATGGGCGAGCAGCATGAAGCGCCTGGTCAAAATCGGCCGCCATATATTCTATTCTGATTCGTAATCCGGCCAGTTCACATGGCTTGGAACGGACCGGTGGGAAAAGAGTGGACCTTCTTCGAAGGCGAGTGGCATCAGGGCAATCCCCCCATCATGGGCAGCATGGATCACGCGCCTTGGCTTGGTTCCTGTGTTTTTGACGGCGCCCGGGTCTTTGAGGGTGCAGCGCCCGATCTCGATCTTCATTGCCAGCGCGTGGTGCGGTCAGCCGAAAGCTTCGGGCTCAAAATTCTGAAAAACGCCAGGGAAATAGAAGCCATCATCCGGGAAGGCATCGCCAAATTTCCACGGGACGCCGAGCTCTATTTGCGCCCGATGTTCTGGGCCACTGGCGGCTTTGTCGATGTTGACGCCGAGACAACCAAGTTCGCCGCCTGCGTTTACGATGCGCCGCTTCCTAAACCGAAGACCTTATCCATCACGTTGTCACCGTTTCGCCGTCCTTCATTTGAATACGCTCCAACTGATGCAAAGGCAGCCTGCCACTATCCCAATTCGGCGCGCGCCATCAGGGAATGCAAGGCCCGCGGCTTTGACAATGCGGTGATGCTCGACCCTCTGGGCCATGTGGCCGAATTGACGACAGCGAATATTTGGTTCGCCAGGAATGGCGAGGCCTATACGCCAGTGCCCAATGGTTGCTTTCTGAATGGCATAACCCGCCAGCGGATCATTGCGTTGCTGATAGGGGCAGGGATCAAAGTGCATGAGGAGAGCCTGAATTGGCAGGATTTCCTTGAGGCAGACGAAGTCTTCTCAACCGGCAATTACAGCAAGGTGACCCCCGTCACCACCGTTGAGGGACGCTCCCTCCAGCCCGGACCGATCGCCGCAAAAGCGCGGGAACTCTATTGGGCCTACGCCTGCGGCAAATAATTTCACGGCCGCAAGACAAACGGCTTGCCCTCGAACGCGTTCTCGCCGCGCCCGATTTTTTCAATGGCGCGCGACATGCGTCCCTTCCGGCCCAGAATATCATCGACAAGGGAAATAATCAGGCGATTGGGCGTGGCGGAAGGCGAAGCGGCGCGCAATTCAAGGGCCAGCTCTTCTTCATCAGCCTTTGGCCGCAGCATGCAAAGGGCCGTGTAAGCCGAAGCTGTGGAGCGGCTGATGCCCGCCCAGCAGTGAATGAGCATCGGTTGCTTGCGGTCCCAGCCTCCAATGAATTCAACAAGCTTTTGCGCATCAACTGCCTGCGGTGCGGAAAACCCTTCCATCATTTCCACCACGTCATGGAACGTCAGCTTCAAATGCTGATTTGCATCAATGCCCTTGAAATTCTGATGCGCCGTATCAGGCCCCAAAAGACTGACCACCCGCCCCACACCATGTGTATCGACCTGGTTCTGAACGGCTTGCAGTCCACAAACAATAATCATCACGGTCACACCAATTTTTTGAAACTGTTAAGAAACATGGCTGCTGCGTCAACAGCTGGCAATGGCTTCAATTGAAAGAATTTGGTTGCTCCAGCGCCATCAAGGCCGCGGGGGCGGCCAAAAAATTTTTCGGCCTCCGGCACGGAAAACCCCGCGAGCTGCGTTGCCTCGAGATAGGCCGCAACCTTGTCCGCTGATTTGATTTCCGTCTCCCACGCGGCGGCAGCCTTTGGGTCGAGGCCAAAGCGGACATGGATGGCATGCAGCAGGCGATGTTCAAACGCCTTGTAATCCAGCCCCAGCGCCGCCTTGAACGGCGATATCATGTCGCCCACCACATATTCCGGCGCATCATGCAGCAGCGCCGCCAATCTCGCTCGCCTGCCAAAACTCTTGTTCAAATGCGCCGCGATGTCTTCCACCAGCACGCAGTGTTGCGCCACCGAAAAAGCATGATCGCCCTCGGTTTGCCCGTTCCACCGCGCAACCCTTGCCAGCCCATGGGCAATATCCGCGATCTCAATGTCGAGCGGCGAAGGATCCAGCAGGTCAAGCCTGCGGCCCGAAAGCATTCTTTGCCATGCGCGGGGAGCCTCCGCCATCTCTAGCGCGCCAGCTTCTTGACGGCTTCATGCCGGTGGCAATCCACCATATGATCATTCACCAGCCCGCAAGCCTGCATGAAAGCGTAGACAATGGTCGGTCCCACAAAGCGGAAGCCGCGCTTCTTCAGGTCCTTCGAAATTCTCTCGGCCAGCGGCGTGGAAGCCTGAATGTCCTTGATGCTTTTCAGTTTGTTTTGCAGCGGCCTGCCATCCAGAAAACCCCACAGATAGGACGAGAAATCTGGAATCTCCAAATAGGCCTGCGCGTTGGTGACGCTCGCGTCGATCTTCAGCCGGTTGCGCACGATGCCCGTATCCTGCATCAGGCTGGCCTGCTTCCTGGCATTGTAGCGGGCCATCTTTTCCGGGTCGAAATTGTCGAACGCGGCGCGGAAGGCGTCGCGCTTTTTCAGAATGGTAATCCACGACAGGCCCGCTTGAAAACCATCCAGCTGCAGTTTTTCAAATAACGCCCGCGAGTCATACTCCGGAACACCCCATTCCGTATCGTGATATTCCACATAGATCGGCTCTGTGCCGCACCATTTGCAGCGGCAGATTCCATCCTCATGCATAGTTGCAGACATTACACCTCCTTCACTTCATAGGTAACCCAGGAGGGTTTCTGCACATGCGCAGCGACACCTTCTGTCAGCAGCGGAGGAACGGATTCCTCCAATCTGTCCAATCGGATCAGGGCCAAAGCCGAATCATTCTCTGAAGACAAAACCGTGCCAATAGTCTTGTCGCCACTCCTGATCTCAGAACCACGCGGCGGCGCGGCCCCTTCAAATTTCACCGGCAATATCCGGCTCCGCGCCGTTGACCGGTGTTCCATGCGCGACACAACTTCCTGCCCCACATAGCAGCCCTTGGTGAAACTTATCCCGCCAAACTGATCGAAATTCGCCTCATGGGGAAACAGGTTTGCTGAGCCAATATCGCCATCGCTGTCGGCCAGCCCCAGGCGGATGCGCGCTGCCTCAAAACCGCTTCCTTCAGGCAATGAACCCGCTTCGCAAATCATCCGCCATCCCATTTCGCGCAACCGCGGATCGGCATATGAGATTTTCCCGGGCGCTGCGTCAGGCGAAACACCGACTTCAAGATCACCGCGGTGCGCAATCGTAACCTTGGCCCTTAGCCTGTAAAACGCCAGGCGCTTCTTCAGCTCATCAAGCTGTGATGCGGCGCAATCCAGCAAATATCCCTCCGCCGTTCGCACCACAAAAAAATCAAACAGGATCTTGCCCTGTGGCGTGAGGAGGGCCGTGTAGCGCGCGTCCCCCACCGCCAACCCGAGCACATCCGCCGTCACCAGATTATGCAGGAAATTCTCGGCCCCCGGGCCTTCCAAGGCCAAAATTGCCCGATCCCGCCGCACCTGCATATTAAAACTGGAATTCGCCATCAGCACCATTTACGGTCGCTTTGCGCCACAATCAAGGAAGCTCGATGAAACGGCAAATTGATCTTATTCTTAAAGGCGGAACCCTGGTCAATCAGGATGGTGCTGGCATGCGCAATATTGCCATCCATCAGGGCCAGATTGCTGGAATTGGCGATCTTTCGGAATTCACTGCCGCCGAGACTCTGGATTGCTCCGGTCTCCATATCCTGCCCGGTGTGATCGACACGCAGGTGCATTTGCGTGAGCCCGGCGCTGAGCACAAGGAGGACCTTGAAACCGGCGGACGTGCGGCGGTCATGGGTGGCGTCACCGGTGTTTTTGAAATGCCCAACACCAAGCCGCTGACGACCACCGCCGCGGCATTGGCTGACAAGGTGCGCCGCGCCAGCAACCGCATGCATTGCGATTTTGCTTTCTATATGGGCGGCACCCGCGAAAACGCCTCTCAGCTCAGCGAATTCGAAAAGCTGCCGGGCTGTGCGGGCATCAAGGTTTTCATGGGCTCATCAACGGGTGATTTACTGGTTGAGGATGACGATGGCGTGGCCAGCATTCTGGCTAACACCAGTCGCCGCGCCGCTTTTCACAGCGAGGACGAATTCCGCCTGCGCCAACGGCAAGGTGAGCAGGTGGTCGGTGATGCCGCAAGCCACCCCATCTGGCGCGACGCGGAAGCGGCCAGGCTGTGCACCGAGCGACTGATCAGAATTGCCCGCCAGCAAAGAAAACGCATTCACATTCTGCATATCTCAACTGCGGAAGAAATGCCTCTGCTGGCCGCCAACAAGGACATCGCGACGGTTGAAGTGACGCCGCATCATTTGACGCTCTCCTCCGATGACTACGCAAGGCTTGGAACGCTCTTGCAAATGAACCCGCCCGTGCGCTCAAAAGATCACCAGCGCGCCATTTGGCGGGCTTTGCAGTCGGGTGTCGTCGATATCCTGGGTTCCGATCACGCGCCCCATACTTTGGAAGAAAAAGCCAGGCCCTATCCCCAATCGCCATCAGGCATGCCCGGTGTGCAAACCCTGGTGCCCGTGATGCTCGATCATGTGAACAGGGGCCGCCTCACGCTTGAGCGTTTCGTTGACCTCACGTCCCACGGCCCTTCGCGCATATTCGGCATCGCCCGTAAAGGCCGGATTGCCGAGGGCTATGACGCTGATCTGACAATTGTCGATCTCAAGAAGAGACGAACTATCGCCAACAGTTGGATTGCCAGCAAATGCGGCTGGACGCCCTATGATGGCGTCGAAGTTAGAGGCTGGCCGCAAGGCACGTTTGTGCGCGGCCGGAAAGTCATGTGGGACGATGAAATCATCGGCAACGCCCACGGCCAGCCTATGTC
This sequence comes from Rhodobiaceae bacterium, assembly GCA_031375195.1. Classification (GTDB taxonomy): domain Bacteria; phylum Pseudomonadota; class Alphaproteobacteria; order Rhizobiales; family Aestuariivirgaceae; genus Aestuariivirga. The sequence continues at coordinate 10,501 of JANMHO010000283.1, read as the reverse complement.
ATTTATTGAGGTGTAAAATATGTTTCGCGCAATCCAGATCTCCAAAACCGAACAGGGTCAAAAAGTTGATTTTGTGGACTTGAACGAGAGCGGCCTCATGGACGGCGATGTCACAATTGCCGTCAGCCATTCCTCGGTGAATTACAAGGATGGCTTGGCCATCACCGGCAAGGCCCCGATCATTAGAAAATTTCCGCTGATTCCCGGAATTGATCTGGCTGGCTCCGTCACCAAATCCTCCCATGCGAAATGGAAACCCGGTGATCTTGTGGTGCTCAATGGCTGGGGCGTCGGCGAGCAGCATAATGGCGGCTTTGCCGAAATGGCGCGCGTATCCGGCGATTGGCTGGTGGCCGTTCCAAAGGGTTGGACTGCCTCCGATGCCATGGCTGTTGGTGTCGCGGGTTTCACCGCGATGCTCTGCGTCATGGCCTTGGAAGAGCAGGGCGTGAAACCCGCTGACGGCGAAATCCTGGTGACAGGTGCCGCAGGCGGTGTTGGAACTGTTTCAATTGCCTTGCTGGGCAAGCTGGGTTTCAAGGTTGCGGCTTCCACCGGCCGTGTCGAAGAAGCGGAATTCCTCAAAAAACTCGGCGCCACAACGATCATCGACCGCAATGAATTCAATGGTCCGGTAAAGCCTTTGGCCAAATCCCGTTGGGCCGGCGCCATCGACTCTGTAGGCTCCGTAACCCTCGCCAATGTCATTTCACAAATGAACAACGATGCCACGGTTGCGGCCTGCGGCCTGGCCCAGGGCATGGATCTGCCAACCAATGTGGCACCCTTCATTCTGCGGGGTGTGAAACTGGTCGGTGTGAATTCCGTCACCACGCCAATCCCGCGCCGCGAGCAGGCCTGGGCCAGGCTCTCCCGCGATCTTGATCTCAAGCAGCTTGCGTCTCTCACCACCCATGTGAAACTGGATGATGTGCCGCGTATCGCTGCTGAGATAGTTGCTGGAAAAGTGCGTGGCCGCGTTGTGGTGGATATCGCGTGAAAGCCTATTGCTTTGTTTGCGCCGCCGAGAATTCGCCGGCCCGAATGCGGTCTGGAAATTTTTCCAGCATGATAGCCACAGGCTCTTCGCCGTAAGTTGCAACCATGTCTGAAAGGGCTGCAAAAATGGCGGCCGTCGCGATGCAATCCGGGTCAAGCCCCTCGTAAACCGCTTCTTCCCACGCATCAAGAATGTAGCGCAGCGCCAAATGTTTCGCCTCTGATGGATGCGAGGTTGGCATAGGTTTGGTCGAAAATTTCAGCATGGTATTGTTTTTCTTGCTCCCGGTCCCTGCTGCCCACCTTAGCAAAGGGGGTTCGGGGCGCGACCAAATCCTTAATACAAGGTTAATATCAACAGGTGATTTTTAATCAAAGCTTTAGCAAGTTTTTCGCAGCGGCAACCGCTTCTCGGACATTTAGAGCAAAATCAAGGTGATGCAGCTCAGAAAGGGAAACCCACTGCGCCGTCAGCGCGTCGCTTGCGGCCGCAGGCTCCCCGGATTTCCAGTGCCCACAATAGCAGGCAATGGCAAAATGAATTGGGGGTTTTTCGCGGATAATTTCATACAGGCCGGCCAGTTCTTTGAGCTCGGCAACCACCCCCGTTTCCTCAAGAAGTTCGCGGGCTGCCGCTTCCAGCGCCGTCTCACCGAATTCCACTTGCCCGCCCGGCAAGCTCCATAATCCAACTGGCGGTTTGGCCCGTTGTATAAGCAGCACGCGGCCATCCCTCCAGACACAGGCCGAAGCGCCAAGCCTTGGCAGTTGTGGAGACGAGTTCATTTAAGGGCGGACATCTGGCCAAGTGCCGTCAATCAGTTTCCCAAAACTCACAACCGGATTAACCACATATCCCAAACTCTCATAGAAACCGCTGACGTCATAATTCTCCGCGCGCACCGTCAAATTGATCTTCCACACACCAAGTTTGCGCAACCAGTCTTCAGCCGCCTTGACGGTTGCCCTGCCAAACCCGCGCTTTTGAAATTCCGGATCAACAGCGAGATAGTATAAGACCCCGCGATGGCCGTCGTGGCCGACCATAACGGTCGCAACGACGCGTTGATCAATTTCGCCAACCAAAATTGCTGAAGCCGGGCCGGATCGCGCTAACGCGATATCCTTGTATGGATCATTCCAGTCCCGCGTCAATCCGCAGCGTTTCCAGAGGTTTATAATGATTTCGACATCCATGTCATGAATTTCGCGATAGGCAATCACGGGGGCAATACCTTTCCCGGATTCATGATACCCGCCGGGTCAAAGAGTTTTTTCAAATCGCGCATCATTTGCAATTCCACAGCGGATTTTATCTCCGGCATGTGATCACGCTTCAATCGCCCGATGCCGTGTTCGGCGCTGATTGAGCCTTCATACTTCGCAACCACTTCAAAGACCACCACGTTCATCGCATGCCAGCTGTCAAGGAATCCCTGCTTGTCCATGCCGATTGGCTGGCTCACGTTGAAGTGCAAATTTCCGTCACCCATATGGCCAAACGGCAGCACCCGCGCTTCCGGCATCAACCTGTTCACGGCCTGCATGGCTTCGGCAATGAACTGCGGAATTTTTGATACGGGAACCGAAATGTCATGCTTGATCGAGCCCCCCTCGAATCTTTGCGATTCGGACATAAGCTCGCGGATGGCCCACAGCGCCCGCCGCTGGGCCTCCGATTGCGCCAATGTGGCATCAGTTACCAATCCCCGTTCCATGGCCACTTCCAGAACTTTCGCAAAACAGTCCGCAACGGGATCGGCCAGCTCGCTCAGCACGTACCATGGCGAATAATCTTGCAGTGGATTGGAAAGTCCCATGTGTTTCACCGTGAAATCCATGGCGATGCGCGGCAAAAGCTCAAACGCCACAACCCGGTTGCCGCTCAATTCGCGCAAAAGCGAAAGCAGATCGACAGCAGCCCGGGGCGATGGGACAGCAATAAACGCCGTTTCGAAGGATCGGACCTTTGGGTAAAGTTTTAGAACCGCGCGCGTGATGACGCCCAATGTTCCTTCCGCGCCCACAAACAAATTTTTGAGATCATAGCCCGTGTTGTCCTTGCGCAAGGAGCGCAAGCCATTCCAGATGCGCCCGTCGGGCAACACAACTTCAAGCCCCAGGCACAAATCCCGCGCGTTGCCGTAGGCCAGAACATTGAGCCCGCCGGCATTGGTAGACAGATTGCCGCCGATCCGGCATGTGCCCTCCGACGCAATTCGCAAGGGAAACATCCGGTCTGCATCGTCAGCGGCATCCTGCACCGATTTGAGGATGGCTCCTGCCTCGACCATCATGGTGTTATTGGCCGCGTCGATATTCAAAATCTTCGTCATGCGCTCAAGCGACAGCAGTATTTCTTCGCCACCTTCAAAGGGAATTTGCCCGCCGACCAACCCCGTATTGCCCGATTGAGGAACTACTGCCGTGTTGGTTTCGCTCGCAAGCTTGAGGATTTGGGACACCTCTTCAGTGCTGGTTGGCCGCAAGATCAACGGCGATTTTCCATGCCAGAGATCGCGCGGTTCCTTCAGGTATCCCGCCATTTCATTGGCATTGCAAATGGCGTTCTTTTCACCGGTGATCGCCACAAACCTGCTGATCAATCCCGGAGTCATGCGGAGGGCCTTGGGGCCGCGGCCCGGCACAAGCGGTCATTGATGGCCTCGCCCAATCCCTCCATGGGAATAGGTGCTACTGCAATCGCGGACGCGCCCGTCGCATCCAGCTCATGCAGCATGCGGAACAAGTTTGCCGCCGCTTCCACCACATCGCCATGGGCCGAAAGCGAATGCGGGCCAAAACTGTATTTGCCAAACCCCAAATAGCTTTCGCCTTCACGTGGCTCCGCTGCCTCCAAACGCAAACCGGCGTGAGGCGCATAGTGGCTTTCCATCTGCCCCGGGGAATGGGGTTGAAGGGCATCGGTTTCAACATCCAGCTCATGATACAAGACCGCTTCAAGTCTGGATTTGGCCAGCCCGCCGGGGCGGAGCAGCTTGGGGTGAGTTCCCGTGAAACTTACAACGGTTGATTCAACCCCCACCTTGCATGCGCCACCGTCAAGCACCATCGAAACCTTGTTCCCCAGCCCGGCCCTCACGTGGGCCGCCGTCGTCGGGCTGATCCTGCCAGATGCATTGGCGCTTGGCGCGACGATGGGCCGTTGCACAGCTTCCAGCAGATCAAGCGCCAATGGATGATCAGGCACGCGCAACGCAATGCTGGGCAGTCCCGCCGAAGCCAGCAGCGAAACCGGGCAGTTGCGCGCCCGTGGCACCACAAGTGTCAGGGGCCCTGGCCAAAACAGCAGCGCCAGTTTCTTGGCATCGTTCGGAAATTCACCCAGCGCAAAGGCCGCAAAGGCATCCACAACATGTGAAATCAGCGGATTGAAACTTGGCCTTCCCTTGGCTTCATAAAGCCTGGCCACCGCCTGGTCATCTGTTGCATCAGCGCCCAGCCCGTAGACCGTTTCCGTTGGAAACGCCACCAGCTCGCCATTCTTGAGCGCGCGGGCCGCAGCTAATATTTCAGTGGAATTATTCATCGCAAGCGCTCTATAGCAGGGCCATGACGACACTTCTATACACCCATCCCGCCAGCCTTAGTCACCTGACGCCCGCTGGCCACCCCGAACGAGTCGACCGCATAAAGGTGATCAACAAAATTCTGGAAGCGCCGAATTTCCATGATCTGAAACGCCAGCTGGCGCCGCTGGGCAAGGAAGAGGATATCCTGCGCGCCCATGCGGAAGAGCATCTGCGCCGTGTACTTTCCATGGCGCCCGACGAGGGCGTTGAATATCTCGATCCTGATACAGCGATGTCGCCCGGTTCACTCGAAGCGGCGCTCCGGGCTGTGGGGGCCGCCACCGCCGCGGTTGATGCGGTGTTCACTGGCGCGGCTGACAATGTCTTCTGCGCGCTGCGTCCACCGGGCCACCATGCGGAATCGCGCAAGGCCATGGGCTTCTGCCTGTTCAATCACGTGGCGATCGCTGCCCGCTATGCCCGCGCCCGCTACAGCGCCGAGCGCGTCGCTGTCGTTGATTTCGACGTGCACCACGGCAATGGCACCCAGGAAATTTTCTGGTCGGATGCCAATCTGTTCTATGGCTCAACCCACCAGATGCCGCTTTACCCCGGCTCCGGGGCCGCCACGGAAACCGGAGTAGGCAACATATGCAACGCTCCGCTCAGGGCAGGCGATGGCGGCGCCCAATTCAGGGATGCCATGCGCTCCATCATTCTCCCGGCCCTTGATGATTTCGCCCCCGATCTGGTCTTGATATCTGCTGGCTTTGACGCCCACCATGCCGATCCCTTGGGAAGCCTGCAACTCACCGAAGAGGATTTTGCCTGGGCCACACTTGAGTTGATGGCCGCAGCCGATGCCCATGCGGAGGGCCGCGTTGTATCCGTGCTGGAAGGCGGCTATGATTTGCAGGGCCTGGGCGCCTCAGTTGCCATCCATGTGCAGGCCCTCATGCGCGGCAGCGCTGCTTTTGATGACGAACCAGATGGCGAGGATGATTTCGAATGACGACAGAGTTTCCCGACATCGCCGAACTGCCATTCGAAAAGGCTCTCGCCCAGTTGGAGGAGATTGTCGCCAAGCTCGAATCCGGCAAGGTCGATCTCGAGCAGTCCATCGCGATCTATACGCGCGGCGAAGCGCTGAAGAAGCATTGCGAAAAGCAATTGAAGGATGCTGAGGCCCGCATTGAAAAAATCACCTTGAAGCCCGATGGCAAGTCGGCGGGAACCGAGCCACTGGACGTTGCGTGACGAGACTTCGTCTCGATGAACTGCTTGCGTGACGCGGACTCTATTCATCGTGGTCCCGCGCCAGGGATGCGATAGCGCGGCGAACTGTGCGGGTTGACGGGTTTTGCCCGTAAAGACCGCCCAAAACGCCGCCGGCAATTGCCGGATTGAGATTATCGACGAAGCGCAGAAATATGTATGGAAAGTTTTGGGCGTCACCACGTCATCAATGGAAAGCGGCAATGGCAACAAGGAATTTTTGATTGGAGCGGTGAAGTTTTAACCCATCTGTCCTCTGTGCAGCAGGAAGTGATCGGCCAGCACAAGGGCCATCATGGCCTCCGCCACTGGCACCGCGCGGATGCCGACGCAGGGGTCGTGGCGGCCTTTGGTGACAATGTCCGTGTCCTGTCCTTGCGCGGTGATTGTCTGGCGGGAACTCAAAATGGATGAAGTGGGCTTGACCGCCATGCGCACAACCACATCCTGTCCCGATGAAATGCCGCCCAGTATGCCGCCAGCATGATTGGATAAGAACTCAGGCTTGCCATGACGCATGCGGATTTCATCGGCGTTTTCTTCGCCTGTGAAGGCTGCCGCTGCAAATCCCGCGCCAATCTCCACGCCTTTCACCGCATTGATGCTCATCATGGCAGAGGCCAGATCCTGATCAAGCTTGCCATAGACGGGCGCACCCCAGCCGGTCGGAACGCCGGACGCAGTGACCTCGACTACGGCTCCGCACGAGGATCCGGCTTTCCGCACACCATCGAGATATTCTTCATAGAAAGTTGCAGCCTTTTTGTCCGGGCAGAAGAACGGATTATTGCCAACTTCGGCCCAATCCCAGTTTTTCGGGTCAATTTTGTGAGGCCCCATCTGCACGAGGCAGCCTCTTATGCTGACCCCCGGAATGACTTTTCGCGCCACCGCACCTGCGGCGACCCGCGCCGCGGTTTCACGCGCCGATGAGCGCCCGCCCCCCCGATAATCGCGCACCCCATATTTGGCCTGATAGGTGAAGTCCGCATGACCGGGGCGGAACTTGTCGCGAATTTCCGAATAGTCCTTTGAGCGCTGATCGACATTCTCAATCATCAACATGATGGGGGTGCCGGTTGTCACCTGTCCACCCGTGCGGTCATCCTCGAACACGCCGGAGAGAATTTTGACCGTGTCGGGCTCCTGCCGCTGGGTGGTGAAACGGCTTTGCCCTGGCCTGCGCTTGTCCAAAAAACCCTGTATGTCGGCTGCCGCAAGCTTGATGCCCGGCGGGCAGCCATCCACCACGCAGCCGATCGCGGCCCCGTGGCTTTCTCCAAATGTTGTCATGCGAAACAGGTGGCCGAATGTGTTGTGTGACATGGGCAGTTGTTTTAGGCGGGCGCGGGAGTTCCGTCAAACCACGTCGCGCGGCCTTCGAAAATCTCGCAATACTGGCCCTGATGCATGCGAATGCCCATCATTTCGCGAATGCCCATGTTGGTCAGATAGCCGATCAGGCAACGGCCAATGGCGCCATGGGCCACGACCACCGTGGGTTCCGTGATGGCGGAAAGCCAAGCCACCAGGCGTTCCTGTCCGTCGCTGTAGCTTTCGCCACCCTGCGGCCGCCATGAATAGCGCGTTTCCGGATCGGCGGGATAGATAGGCGAGGCCTTCAATTCCCAGAATGGTTTCCCCTCCCAGATGCCAAAACCAAGTTCCTTGGTATTGGGTTCTATCGACACACGGGAGGGAGGCAGCGCAAGGGCCTCGGAGATATGCGCCATGGTCTGCCGGGTGCGACCCAAGGGGCTCACCGCAAAACGGCAATCCCTGCTGACTTCGGGATGCGCCACGAAAGCCCGGGCCACACTTTTGGCCTGTCCATGGCCTGTCTCATTCAGTGGAATATCAGTCCAGCCCTGGATGATGCCAAGACGGTTCCATTCCGTTTCGCCGTGGCGCACGAAATAAATGGGTGGCCGTATCTCACTCACCGTTGGTTGCTATGCTCATGTCTGGGGCTGAGGGAACTTTCATGCCAACGATATGATAGCCTGAATCCACATGCAGGATTTCACCAGTGACGCCGCGCGATAAATCAGACAGCAGATAGAAGCCGCTGTCGCCCACTTCTTCCGTGGTCACCGTACGCCGTAGCGGTGAATTATATTCATTCCATTTCAGGATGTAGCGGAAGTCGCCTATGCCGGAAGCCGCCAGCGTCTTGATAGGGCCAGCCGAGATCGCGTTAACGCGGATATTCTTGACGCCGAGGTCGGCTGCCATATAGCGCACGGAAGCTTCCAAAGCGGCTTTCGCTACACCCATGACATTGTAGTGCGGCATCCATTTCTCAGCGCCATAGTAAGTCAGCGTCAACAGCGAGCCACCATCGGTCATCAGTTTTTCGGCGCGCTGGGCGATGGCTGTGAAGCTATAGCATGAGATGAACATGGTTTTGGCGAAGTTGTCAGCGGTTGTGTCAACATAGCGGCCGGTAAGCTCATCCTTGTCGGAAAACGCAATGGCGTGAACCACAAAGTCCAGCTTGCCCCAAGCCCTCTCAATCGCTTCGAACGTGGCGTCGACAGAAGCCATGTCGGTCACATCGCAAGGCACAACAAGCTTGGAACCAATTTCCGCAGCCAAAGGCTCCACCCGCTTTTTCAGCGCGTCGCCCTGATAGGTGAAAGCGAGTTCCGCTCCATGCCTGGCGCAAGCCTGCGCAATGCCCCAGGCAATCGACCGGTTATTGGCGACTCCCATGATCAGGCCCCGTTTACCGGCCATCAAGCCCTTGTTTTCACTCATGATTTATCCTGAATATCTGGCCGATTGAAGATCGTGTGACGCTATTTGGCACAGTTGACCAGCGAAGGAAAGGGCGCGACGTTGCGCGCAATCTGGTATATCCCTGTTGCATGACTCTGAATGATCTCTCAACCCTGACCGCCGCATTTGGCTTCACCGAACGCAACGATCCCGTGCCGCTGTTCAAGGAATGGCTGGCGGACGCCGAAAAATCCGAACCCAATGACCCTAATGGCATGGCATTGGCGACCGTCGATGAGGAAGGCCTGCCCAATGTGCGCATGGTGCTGCTGAAGGACGCGGACGAGCGTGGCTTTGTGTTTTACACCAATTACCAAAGCCAGAAGGGTCAGGAAATTCTGGGAACGTCCAAGGCAGCCCTGTGTTTCCATTGGAAATCCCTGCGCCGCCAGGTTCGGGTGCGTGGAATTGTGGAGCAGGTGAGCGAAGCGGAAGCCGATGCCTATTTCGCCACGCGTGCAAGGGACAGCCGCATTGGCGCTTGGGCCTCGCAACAGTCGCGGCCCCTGGAAGGCAGGTTTGCGCTGGAAGCCTCGGTCGCCCTCTATGCCGCCAAATATGTGATTGGAGACGTGCCACGCCCGCCCCATTGGTCCGGCTTTCGTGTTAAGCCGCTTTCGATCGAATTTTGGCACGACCGCCCCTTTCGTCTGCATGACCGCTTGGTGTTTCGCCGCGCTGCTCCTGGTGGTGAATGGTCAAAGGCGCGGTTATATCCCTAATAGTCCTCCCCCGAAAACGGTGTTCCAATGTCAGACGGTTCAAACTCCAAACCATCCATCCGCACGCGCATTGTCCAGGCGGGTCATTTCATTGACGCGGAAACGGGGGCCACTGTTCCATCCATCCAGCCGTCAACCACCTTTGCCCGCGATGAAGGCTACAAGCTGATAGGACAGTATATCTACTCCCGCAACGGTTCGCCGACAGTGGCTCTCGCGGAAAACCTGCTGTGTGAGCTCGAAGAAGGGTTTGAAACCAGATTGTTTGCTTCAGGAATGGGAGCGGCAACAGCGCTCATCGAAACACTGGAAACGGGCCAGCGCGTGACCGCCCCCTCCATCATGTATCACGGCGTGAAATCCTGGTTGCTGCGCCAACAGAAAATGCGCGGCATCGGGCTTAATTTGTTTGATGCGGCTGATCCCCAAAGCCTGGTCAAAGCCATTGTCCCTGGAAAAACCGCCATCGTCTGGATCGAAACGCCCGTCAATCCGACATGGGACGTAATCGACATCAAAGCTGCAGCAGATGCGGCTCATGCAGCTGGAGCCATTCTTGTGGTTGATTCAACCTGCGCGCCACCCGTGATCAGCAAGCCGCTCGCACTCGGCGCCGACATGGTATTTCACTCCGCCACGAAATACCTGAATGGCCATAGTGACGTGACCGCAGGTGTTTTGACCGCGCGCGAAGGCAGTGTTCGCTGGGAGATGCTTAAGCAGGCGCAGGTGGGTCTTGGCGCAACGCTCGGAAGTTTTGAGGCTTTCCTGTTGATCCGCGGACTGCGGACACTTTTTCTGCGTGTGGAGCAAGCCTCGCGCAATGCGCTGTCCATCGCCAGGCATTTTGAAAAGCACCCGAAACTTGACGCCGTGCTTTACCCCGGCCTTGAAGGCCACCCACAACACAATATCGCCAAAGGCCAAATGGCAGGCGGTTTCGGCGGCATGCTGTCCATTCTGGTGAATGGCGATGAAGCCCAAACCCGCGGCGTTGCGGCGCGCCTCAAAGTGTTCACGCCCGCCACATCGCTGGGCGGCGTCGAAAGCCTCGCCGAGCATAGAAAATCCGTCGAAGGGCCAGACAGCATCGTGCCGGAAAATCTCATCCGCTTTTCCATCGGCATTGAGGACACCGCCGATTTGGTCGCCGATTTGGAGCAGGCGCTGCAAAACTCACCGTAACAGGCC
>JANMHO010000319.1:0-2812 GCA_031375195.1 Rhodobiaceae bacterium | reverse complement strand
TTCCAGCGCTGCGGCATAGCCCGCAACGTCACGCCGGTGGCCGTAGAGTGAATCGAAATCGACGAAATTGGTCATCAACAGGCCGCCGCTTTTCAAGTTTGGCATTTCGGCGAGGGTTGCGTCGAAGAGGGCCGCGTTGCCGGAGGCTTTCACTTCGCGGCCGGTTCCTGAGTGGGCGTAGATGTCGCCGATTTTTCCGACGGCGATGATATCGCGGCCAGCCTTGGTGAGGATGTCCAATAGCGTAGGCGAAGGTGGAAGAACCGTGTAGTCCTTGCGGTTTCCGGTGCGGGTGAAGCTTTTGGCGTCGGCGCCGATGAAGGGTCGGGCTATGACGCGGCCAATGTTCATTTTGATTGAAAGCTCGCGGGCGATCCTGCAAATTTCATAAAGTCGCCCGAGGCCGAAGCTTTGCTCATGGGCGGCGATCTGGATGACGCTGTCGGCGCTGGTGTAGATGATGGGTTTGCCGGAGCGCATATGTTCCTCACCCAGTTCGGCGATGATCTCGGTGCCAGAGGCGTGCTTGTCACCGAGAATGCCAGGTAGATTTCCCCGCGCAATGATTTCATCAGTGAGTGACTTCGGGAATGTCGGAATTGCATGGGGGAAGTAGCCCCAATCAAACAGCACGGGAACGCCGGCGATTTCCCAATGGCCCGAGGGCGTATCCTTGCCGTGGGAGATTTCTTCGGCGCAACCCCATTGGCCGATGATGCTTGCGGGGTTCAGCGGATTTTTTCCCGATGCCAATTCCGTTGCGAGGCCCAGTCCGAGCGCAGACATGTTGGGAACCCGGAGTGGAATTTTTTCTGCGATGTGGCCAAAGGTGTTGGCGCCAGTGTCGCCAAATTTTTCGGCGTCGGGCGCCCCGCCGACGCCGACGCTATCGAGGATAAGGAGGAAGACGCGGGCCATAGCTAAGCCGTTATTCGCTCAAGCACGATGGGCCAAGGTTTTGCATTGTCGCCGATTGTGTAGGCCTGTTTAACGATTGCTGCCGCCTTTTCGAAATCGTTTTCGTTCGCAGCATGAATCAAACAAAGTGGTATATCTCTTGCCACATGGTAGGGAATTCCCAGGAGATTAGACAGCCCGACTCGATGATCGATTGTGTCACTAGCTGTTCGACGACCTCCACCCAATTCGATAACAGCTATGCCAAGATCCCGGGTATTGATTTTCGCAATCTGCCCTTCTTCATCTGCAAAAACCGGCTTGATAATAGGTGCTCGAATTATGTGACGCTCATGGTCACGAGTGAAATTTGTCGGTCCACCAAGCGCGTGGACCATTTTGTCAAAATGTTCGATTGCCGAACCTGCATTCAATACGTTTGAAAGCATGGAGCATCCAGCTTCGATACTATTGACGATCTTGGCACTCATCAACAGTTCAGCACCAAGCATTTCAATGACCCTTCTGACTCTACCCTTTCTTTCTGTGCCCAAGAGGTATTGGCATGCGTAAATGACTTCCACGCCATTTCCAGCACACGGAGCCAACGGTTCGTCCATGTCTGTGATCAGCGCTGTTGTTTTTAAACCTGCACCATTGGCTACGGCGACCAGCGATGTGGCGAGGGCGCGGGCGTCTTCAATGTTGGACATAAACGCGCCGGAGCCGCACTTTACATCCATCACAAGATGTTGCAATCCAGCCGCCAGCTTCTTCGAAAGAATGGAGGCTGTGATCAGCGGTACGCTTTCAACTGTCGCCGTCACATCACGAATACCGTAGAGGCGCTTGTCTGCCGGGGCGAGGTCTGCCGTCTGACCGATGATGGTGCAGCCGACTTCACGCGTGACCTTTTTGAAAAGATCAATATCCGGCGTGGTGTTGTAGCCCGGAATGGAATCGAGCTTATCGAGCGTTCCACCCGTATGGCCGAGGCCGCGGCCAGAAATCATCGGCACGTAGCAGCCGCAGGCGGCTAGCATGGGAGCCAGCATCAGGGAAACATTGTCGCCGATGCCGCCGGTTGAATGCTTGTCCACCACGGGGCCGGGCAAATCCCATTCGAGCACGCTGCCGGAATCGCGCAAGGCCAGCGTCAGGCCCACAGCTTCTTCCGGGGCCATGCCGTTGAAGAACACCGCCATGGCGAAGGCCGCCACCTGGCCTTCGGAGATTTCGCCAGTGGTGAGGCCTGCAATGAAGTCTTTCACTTCCTCACGGGTGAGCTTCTGGCCATCGCGCTTCTTGCGGATGAGCTCCTGCGGCAGCATCATTTCAAGTCTTTGATGAAGCGGGTGAGCAGGGTTTTCATGCGCTCGCTTGCTTTGGCGCCTTCGCGCTTGGTTTCTTCGTGGGATGGAGACGCACCTTCGATGCCGGCAGCCAGATTGGTGATGACGGAAAGGGCCGCGACGCGGAGGCCGAAGCGCCTCGCCAGAATGGTTTCTGGAACTGTCGACATGCCAACCGCATTGCCGCCCACAATCCTGAGCATTTTTATTTCGGCTGGCGTTTCAAACGAGGGCCCGGAATACCAGACATAGACGCCTTGATGCAGTTTGAGTTTTTCGGCCCTGGCTGCGGCCTTCAATGCTTTTTGCAATTTGGGATCATAGGCGCCGGTCATTGACACAAAATTTTCATCGCCGTGACTGCCGATCAGAGGGTTCATGCCGGACTGGTTGATATGATCGGTAAGCATCATGATGGAGCCGGGGCGCATCTTGGGATTGAGGGAGCCCGCCGCGTTGGTGAGGATCAGTGTTTCGATCCCGGCTTTTTTCAGCGCTTCTATCACCGGGCGCATAATGGCGGGGTTGCCGCTTTCATAGGCGTGCGCCCTGCCCGCCAGAAC
>JANMHO010000288.1:0-4934 GCA_031375195.1 Rhodobiaceae bacterium | reverse complement strand
CGCAGCGCCAGCGAGGATTGGATGCGCTGGATGCCAGGAAGCCTTGAAATGCGCGAGCGGTGAATGCGTTCGTAGTCGGCGGCGTCAATGGCCACGACACGCAGGAGGTAATCGAACTGCCCGCTCATCAAGTGGCACTCGAGGATTTCCGGCACGCGCTGAATGGCTTTCTCGAATTTCTCGAAGGCCTCCTCGGTTTGTGCCGTGAGAGAGACTTCAACGAAAAATTCGTTGGAGAAGCCAAGCGCGGCGCGGTCCAGCGTCGCAGTGTATCTGGTTACTATGCCTGCTTCTTCGAGAAGCTTGACGCGGCGGTGGCAGGAGGACGCGGAAAGGCCCGACTTGGCTGCCAGGTCGTTGATAGACTGCTGGGCGTTTTTCTGCAATTCCACCAGAATTATTTTATCTGTCTTGTCGATTTCACGGGTTTTCATTCGATTATTCATATAATAATTCGAATTTAATTTCAATACACTAGCATTTCATAGCAATCTTTGGAAATTCATTCGGCGCGAAATCGGATAATTTCATTCCTATCCAAGGGAGGGCTAAAATGCTGATTGGCGTGCCAAAAGAAATCAAGAATCACGAATACCGCGTCGGCATGACGCCGATTTCCGTCCGTGAGGCGGTGCGCCATGGCCACAAGGCCTGGGTGCAGGCTGGCGCAGGCGCTGGCATCGGCGCTGCCGATGCGGACTATACGGCGGCGGGCGCCGAGATCATCAAGACGGCGGAAGAAATTTTCGCGCACGCCGACATGATCGTCAAGGTCAAGGAGCCGCAGGCCGTTGAACGCGCCATGCTGCGCGAAGGGCAAATTCTCTACACGTACCTCCATCTCGCTCCCGATCCTGAGCAGACGAAAGACTTGGTCAAGTCTGGAGCCGTCTGCATCGCCTATGAAACGGTGACGTCGGCTCGCGGTGGCTTGCCCCTGCTCGCCCCCATGAGCCAGGTCGCGGGCCGCATGTCGGTTCAGTCCGGCGCGCACTGCCTTGAAAAAGCGCAAGGCGGGCGAGGCATGTTACTGGGCGGAGTTCCCGGCGTTTCACCAGCCAAGGTCGTGATCTTGGGCGGCGGCGTAGTTGGAACCAATGCGGCAGCCATTGCCCTTGGCATGGGTGCGGATGTGACCATCATTGAACGCAGCACGGAGCGCATGGAAGAATTGGTTGCGCGCTTTGGCATTCAGGCCAAGACCTTGTATTCAACGCAAGGCGCGATTGAAGATGAATGCGCAACCGCTGATCTGGTGATCGGCGGTGTTTTGATTCCAGGCGCTGCCGCGCCAAAGCTTGTGACCCGCAAGATGCTCAAGGACTGGAAGCCCGGTTCGGTATTCGTGGACGTTGCCATCGATCAGGGCGGCTGCGCCGAAACGTCAAAGGCCACAACCCATGCGGACCCAACCTATGTTGTGGATGATGTGGTTCACTATTGTGTGGCCAATATGCCCGGCGGCGTCGCCCGCACCTCAACCTTCGCCCTCAACAACGTAACGCTGCCCTTTGCCATGGCGATCGCCAACAAGGGGTGGAAGAAAGCGCTGGCTGGTGACGTTCACCTGAAAAACGGCCTGAACGTCGCCCATGGAAAAGTCACCTACAAGGCTGTGGCCGATGTTCTGGGCTACGAGTACGTGCCAGCGGATAAGGTTATCTAAAACACGTCATTCCGGATTTCGCCGAAGTGACGAACTTGGAGCGCTGACTTAAACGTCAGCCTTCACGTCCAGAACCTGGCGGCCACGATACATGCCCGTCTTCAGGTCGATGTGGTGAGGGCGGCGCAATTCGCCGGATTTCTTGTCTTCGATCCAGGTGATCGTTTGCATCTTTTGGCCTGAACGGCGCATGCCGATGCGGCTTTTTGACATTTTTCTGCGTGGAACGGCCATTTATAACTCCATGTGCTGGGGGGCTTCTAACCGAACTCAGGGCTCAATACAAGTGAGGTATCCGCCCATCTGGTTCATGCGGCCGATAATGCGGCTTGCGATATGGGAAACCCGCTTGGAAGGCTTGCCAGCCTTGCGTTTTATGGGGTTTGGCAGCACGGCAGCCAGAAGAGCAGCCTCGCGTCTGGTCAGTTTTGAAGCAGATTTATGGAAATGCAACTGCGAGGCCGCCTCAGCGCCATAAACACCCGGCGCCCACTCCACGATATTCAGGTAAATTTCCATCATGCGGCGCTTGGACCACACCAAGTCCATCCAGTAAGCCAATGGAATTTCGAGGCCTTTTCTTAAAAAATTGCGCCCATCCCAGAGGAACAGGTTCTTGGCAACCTGCATCGGGATGGTGCTGGCCCCGCGGACCGGGCCTTCATCATCGTCAAACACATCCTCCACCACGCCTTGAAATTCCACCCAGTCAACGCCGTAATGCTCGCAAAACCGCGCATCTTCCGAAGAGATGACGGCGCGCGCCAAATGTGGAGACATTTCATCAATGCTCACCCAATCCTTGGTGATGCCGTTGCCGCTGAACACCCTGAGAATCATCACGTTCGAAAACGGCGGCGGAATCACCGTATAGAAAACCGTCATCACAATTGGCCATGCGACCAGAAAGGCCAGCACATAGACTATTTTCCGCTGCCACGGCTTTAACCGCTCCAGAAATCGTTTGGGCACAGGGGCCAGTTCTGATTGAGTTTCAATTGTCATTTCACTACACATGATCAGCTTAACACACAGGTCAGGCCTTGCCGTCAACAGCAGAAACTCAGTTTGAAACAGCTTTAAGCAACGCGGCCTCGAAAACCGGTGCCTTGCTTGACGGGTTGTTGCGCGAAAGCGCCTCGCCCAGATTGCTCGCGGCGATGCGCTATGCGGCCTTGGGGTCTGGCAAAAGACTGCGCCCGTTTCTCGTTCTGGAATCGGCGCGGCTGTTTGGCGTGAGCGAAGCGAGCGCCTTGCGCGTCGGCGCCGCGCTCGAATGCGTGCATTGTTATTCGCTCGTCCATGATGATTTGCCTGCGATGGATGATGACGATCTCCGCCGTGGCAAGCCTACAGTGCACCGGCATTTCGATGAAGCCACTGCCATTCTTGCTGGCGATTCACTGCTGACTTTCGCCTTTGAGATTTTGGCCGATCCCACCACGCACAGCGATGCTCGCGTTCGCAGCGCTCTGATTCTTGAACTGGCGAAGGCGTCGGGCAAAGACGGCATGGCAGGCGGGCAGATGCTGGATATCGAGGCCGAAACAGCCGGCGCTTCATCGGTCGATAAAATCATCCGCATTCAGTCCCACAAAACCGGCGCCCTCTTCCGCTTTGCCTGCGAAGCTGGAGCAATTCTGGCGGGCACTGACCGGACTCCGTTGCGGAACTATGCCGATGACGTTGGACTGGCTTTTCAGATCACCGACGATCTCCTGGACATGGATTCATCGGCTGAACAACTCGGCAAGGCCACCCAGAAAGATATGAAGCGGGGCAAGGCCACAATTGTTTCGCTGACGGGGCGCGAAGCAGCGCGGGCGAAGGCAGGGAGCTTAATGGCGTCCGCTATCGCAGCGCTGGAAGTGTACGGGAAGCGGGCTGAGATTTTGAGCGACGCCGCCCGCTTCATCATGTTAAGAAAACGCTGACACAAGTCTTGCCTGGAGAATGTCATGAACTATTCCATGCTTCATCACGTATCAATTGTATGCTCCGACCTCGAGCGTTCATCGGCGTTTTATGCGGAAAAACTTGGCATGACACAAATTCCGAGGCCGCCTTTCTCCGTTGCAGGCACGTGGTTTTCCTTTGGAGCGTCGCAACTGCATCTGATTGCAAATCCAAAGGGAACATTCCGAAAGAGTTCCATTATCGACACCGGCGACACGCACTTCGCGCTGCGGGTTGATAATTTTGAGGCCGTCATGAGGCTTCTTTCGTCAAAAGGATTCCGCGAAGATGCCGCTGAAGATGATCCCACGCGCCTCTTGGTCAAGCGGAACAGCGTCGCCAAATTTCCACAAGCCTATCTTCTCGATCCGGACTGGAACATTGTGGAAATTAACGGAGCGGCCTGACAGCGCTGACTAGCCCCAGCGGCGCTTCACATAATCCTCAACAATGTCCTTGAACTGCTGCGAGATATTTTCGCCCCTCAGTGTCGCGGTCTTTTTTCCATCAATGTAAACGGGGGCCGTTGGCAATTCGCCGGTGCCGGGCAGCGATATTCCAATATCGGCGTGTTTGGATTCGCCGGGGCCATTGACGATGCAGCCCATGACGGCCAGCGACAGGTTTTCAAAACCGGGGTAATTCTTGCGCCAGACGTCCATGCGGTCGCGCACGTAGAACTGGATGTCCTGCGCCAGTTCCTGAAATGTTGTGGATGTGGTGCGCCCGCAGCCGGGACAGGCGATCACCATGGGGGCGAAGGCACGCAGTCCCATCGTCTGCAGAATTTCCTGGGCAACGATAACCTCGCGGGTGCGGTCGCCGCCGGGTTCTGGTGTCAGTGAAATGCGGATCGTGTCGCCAATGCCTTCCTGCAGCAAAACACCAAGTGCCGCCGTCGAAGCGACGATGCCCTTGGAACCCATGCCGGCTTCGGTCAGCCCTAGATGCAACGCATGTTCACTCCGCGTGGCCAGCATGCGGTAGACTGCGATCAAATCCTGCACCTCAGAACACTTGGTCGAGATGATGATTTGATTTGGCTTCATGCCGAGTTCTTCGGCCCGCGCCGCCGACAGGACGCCAGATTGCACCACGGCTTCATGCATCACGGCGCGAGCCTCGATGGGTTCAGCCAGTTTGGCGTTCTCATCCATCAATTCCGTCAACAGCGATTGATCGAGCGAACCCCAGTTCACGCCAATGCGAACCGGGCGATTATACTTCATGGCGGTTTCTATCATCATGGAGAAGTTGCGATCCTTCTTCTCCCTGAAGCCCACATTGCCGGGGTTGATCCGGTATTTAGCCA
>JANMHO010000249.1:0-14758 GCA_031375195.1 Rhodobiaceae bacterium | reverse complement strand
CCGGGATGACAGAATAAAATAGCTACTCCGCCGCCATGGCGTATTGCGGGCTGGCGTTCATGACATCGGCGGCCACGTGATCCTTGAAACGGTCGAAATTTTTGGTGAACATGCTCACGAGTTTTCGGGCTTGCGCGTCATAGGCGGATTTATCGGACCAGGTTTCGCGGGGGTTCAGGATTTCGCTATCAACATCCTGCGCAGCCGTTGGCACGGCGAAGCCGAAGAAGGGATCGGTGCGGTATTCAGCCGTGTCGAGCTCACCGGACATGGCGGCAGCCAGCAGCGCGCGGGTTACCTTGATCGGCATGCGATGGCCCGTTCCATATGCCCCACCCGTCCAGCCGGTGTTGACCAGCCAGCATTTCACATCATGTTTGGCGATGAGGCCGCGCAGCATATCTCCGTAGACGGATGGATGCCTTGGGATGAACGGAGCACCGAAACAGGTTGAAAACGTGGCTGCGGGGGAAGTCACGCCCTGTTCGGTGCCCGCCACTTTGGCGGTGTAGCCAGACAAAAAGTGGTACATCGCCTGCTGGGGGCTGAGCCTGGCGAGCGGGGGCAGAACGCCAAAGGCATCGGCCGTCAACATCACTATGTTCCTGGGAATGCCCGCCCGGCCGCTGGCGCTGGCATTGGGGATGGCTGACAGCGGGTAAGCGGCGCGGGTGTTTTCGGTGATTGAGCTGTCGTTCAAATCAACTTTGCGTGTGACCTTGTCCATCACAACATTTTCAAGCACGGCGCCCCAGCGCCTGGTGGCGGCGAAAATTTCAGGCTCAGCTTCCGGCGACAGCTTGATCACCTTGGCATAGCAGCCACCTTCAATATTGAAGACGCCCTGCCCTGACCAGCCATGCTCGTCATCACCGATCAGGGTTCTTGCGGCATCAGTTGAGAGCGTGGTCTTGCCGGTGCCGGAGAGGCCGAAAAAAACGGTGGTGTCGTTGCCTCCTCCAACATTTGCCGAACAGTGCATGGGCATTACGCCCTGCCCGGGCAGCAGATAATTCATCACCGTGAACACGGCTTTCTTGATTTCGCCCGCGTATTGCGTGCCGCCGATGAGAACAAGGCGATTGGCGAAATCAATGGCGATCACCGTCTGGCCACGGGTGCCGTGGCGCGTGGGGTCAGCCTTGAAGGATGGCAGATCAATGATGGTGAGGCCGGGAGCGAAATCCTCGTAGCCCATGGGCGCAATCAGGAGATGCTGGATGAACAGGGCATGCCAGGCGTTTTCGCAGATCACCCGGGTTGGCAGTTCATGCAATGGATCTGCGCCCGCGATCAAGTCCTGGACGAAAAGCCTGCTGTTTCTGGCGTGGGCCAGAAAATCCTGCTTCAGCGCCTGGAAATGCACACGCGCCATGGACTTGTTGTTGTCCCACCAGACGGTGTTTTCGGTTGAGGCGTCCCTGACGATGAACTTATCGTTGGGGCTGCGGCCCGTGTGCGCGCCCGTTGTGACCACCAGGCTGCCACCTTCGGCGACCTGCGCCTCGCCCCGCATGATGGCGATTTCATAAAGTTCGGCGGCGGAAACATTGAGGGACAGGTTTTCAAAGGCGCCAAGACCAAGACTTAAAAGCTGGGAACGCGTGGTGCTGTCAATCTGCATGGTCAACCTCCAGTGAATTGGCTGATTCCATGGCTATCAAAGGTAAATGTGCAAAGCAAGGAAAATGATGTTATATAATCATTTATTTGCGGTATCGAAAATCATTATTTGATGTATTTACTTCATTTTCGAATCCGTTTACCGCTTTCCGCTTCGAAGACGAAGATGTGGTCCTTCAGGAATGAAATGCCGATAGCTTCCCGGATTTTTGCGGTGAAGTCCTTGGCTGCCTTCACTGTCAGGAAATCGCCGCCGAGCTTCACCGTGACCAAGGTATGGTCGCCGATGAGTTCAGTGGCATAGACTTCGCCTTTAAGGGAACCCTTGCCGACCGCTGTGATGCTGCAGTCTTCGGGTCTTACGCCCAAGACCGCAGATGCAATCCTGCCCTTGACGGGTGAGGCAATTTTCGCTCCGTGGGCCATGAAGTTGATGCCATCCAGGCTTCCCTTGACGATATTCATCGGCGGGGAACCAATGAACTGCGCCACGAAAAGATTGGCCGGATTGTTGTAAATTTCAGCCGGTGTGGCCAGCTGTTGCAACACGCCCTTTTCCAGGATGGCAACACGGTGGGCTAGCGTCATGGCCTCGATCTGGTCATGGGTCACGTAAATTGTGGTGATGCCGAAGGACTCCTGCATGTGTTTCAGTTCGGCGCGCATGTGGCCACGGAGTTTCGCATCGAGGTTCGAGAGGGGCTCGTCCATCAGGAAGACGGATGGCCTGCGGATGATGGCGCGGGCAAGGGCCACGCGCTGGCGCTGGCCGCCGGAGAGTTCGCGGGGGTAGCGGTGCAACAGTTCGCCAAGCTGCACCTGGGCCGCCGCCTCGCGGATGGCAACCTCCATTTCGGCGGGGTTCACTTTCCGCACCTTCAGCGGGAAGCCGATATTCTCGGCCACCGTCTTGTGCGGATAAAGCGCGTAGGACTGGAACACCATGGAGATGTCGCGGTATTTCGGCAGGATGTTGGTCACGTCGCGGTCGCCGATCAGCACGCGGCCACCTGTCGCGGTTTCGAGGCCGGAGAGAATGCGAAGTGCGGTGGTTTTTCCGGAACCTGATGCGCCGAGCAGCACGAGGAATTCCCCCGGCTTGATGGCAAGGTCAAACTCCTGAAGCACCTGCACGGCGCCAAAGGATTTTGCCACCTTGTCGAAAGAGACGGGTACACCGGGTTTGCCGCTTGCCATGCTTTGAACTCACCTAGCCTTTGACTGCGCCAAGGAGCACGCCCTTGGCAATGAAACGTTGCAACAAAATTGCCATCAGGATCACGGGAATAATCATGATCACGATGATGGCGCACATTTCCCACCAGAATATGCCCTTTTCGCCGGCGTTCTTGGCCGCAACCATGATCGGCATGGTCTGCACTTTTGAAGTCGCAAGAAACACGGCAAACAAATACTCGTTCCAGCTCAGGATCAGCGTGAGCAATGTCGTTGCTGCGAGGCCCGGCCTGGTCAGCGGCAGCACAATGTCCCAGAAGACGGCGAACCGCGTTGCGCCGTCAAGCTGCGCCGACTCCTCAAGTTCGATCGGCAGGTTGGCAAAGAAATCATGCATCAGCCAAACAACGATGGGCAGGTTGGCCACCGCATAGGCCGTGATCAGCGCAAAGTGCGTATCGAGCATCCCGACGGCCTGAAACATCATGTAAACAGGGATGATCACCACGATGGGAGGCAGGATGCGCTGGGAAATGATCCAGAAAAGGATGTCGCCATTACCCAATGTGCGGGTGAAGTGCTTGCCAAAGGCGCGTGCGAGCAAGAAGAACAAGGCAAGGCCAACCGTGGTAGAGGCCCACCAGGGAACACCGGCATAGCTGGTGGCGGCAATGAGCAGCAAGGTCAGCAGCACGAACATCACGATGTTGCCGAACTTGGGCTTGTACTGGATGCGGGCCAGCGCATAGGCGGCCATGGACCCAAAGGCAACGCAGACAGCGGTCGACACAGCGCTGACAACGATAGAATTGGTGAAGGCCAGCACCACCTTGCATGCATCGGGTTCCATGGGCTGAAGGGTCACCAAGGGCGAAACGATGAATGCAAAGGAGTTGTAGGCTATGAGGCCGAACTGCCTGGCCACAGAGGTGAGGCTGCAGGACGGGTCGCTGAATTGAACGCGCCAGGCATCAAGGTTTGGCTGAAAATCCACAAATGGAATGTAGAAAGGCCCCAGATTCACGGCGGCGGCATCTTTGAAGGCCGTGATCACCACCCAGTAGATTGGAAAGAGGACGAAGAGCGACCAGAAGGCGAGCAGGAAATGCGCCACCACGTTTGCCGCAGGCGACATCTTGCCGACGGTTGGCGGCTCGAACAACCGCTCCATGAGAGTGCGGGTGGCTTTTTCGAACTTGAACGGCGTTTCGCTCATGCGTGCGCTTTCCGGAGCTGGCCAAGCACCACGTAGTTGAAGAACGAGGCGCAGACAACAACGGTGAGTATGAGGAGGAGATAGGCAACTGCCGCCGATGTGCCGACGTCATTTGCGCGCCACACGTACATGGAGTGCAGAGTCATGGACTCGGTCGACGTTCCAGGCCCCCCGCCGGTCATGATGTTGGGGAGATCGACAATCTTGAAAGCTTCGATCATGCGGATGAGAAGCACCGTCACGGCGACGGGCACAATCTGCGGCCAGATGATTTCGCGGAAAATCTGCACGCTTGAAGCGCCGTCCACCTGGGCCGCTTCCACATGGTCGCGCGGAACATTCTCAAGCGCTGCCAGCATGCAGATGAAAATGAACGGAATCCACTGCCAGGAATCGCAGATCATCATGACGAAACGCGCCGACCACGCGTCAGCCGACCAGATCCAGTCTCCGACACCGAGAATGCCAAACAAAGGCAACAAAGGGCCTTTGGAAGAATCGGCAACCATGCGCATGGCAAATCCAACGCCCAACGGCGTGATCATCAGTGGAATGAAAAAAACCACGCGGAAAAAGCTCTTGCCCGCGATGGGCTGCGAGCAAAGGAACGCCAGGCCGGTTCCGATGACAAATTGCAGCCCGCAGCCGATGGTGACATAGAATAGGGTGGTCAGCAGCGTGCCAATGGGATTTCCTGACAGCAAGGTGGCGCCCATGATCCAGGCAACAAAGATTGCCATGGAAGCCGAGATGCCGCGGCCAAGCATGCCGACCCAGGTCGTAATCCGCAGAGATCTGTAAAGCCACCAGAGGACCGCAGCGGACACAATTGCAAGGAACACTGTTCCGACGGCACTCATGCCCTCGATCTTGCCGAGGAAATGCACCTGGTCATTGCCGAAGATCTGCTTGTAGAAATTCTGCAGCCCCACAAAGCGGAACTGCAGTCCGTCAGCTCCAAACCGCACGCGGCTCAACGCGAAGATGATGGAATAGAAGGTCGGGAAAATCGCGAAGATCAGTATGAGGGTAACCGCCGGGGCAATGAAGATGGTGCGGGAGTGACGGTCAAACCATTCACCCCAGGATTCAATGTATGTCTCATTCGTCGTCGCCATGGCCGTGTTATCAACAATCTTTCGCATTCGGGCAAGCGGCTTGCATTCCCTCCCTCGCGCCAGGCGCGGGGGAGAAAAAAGGGCCGGAGTTTCCTCCGGCCCTGCATGGATCGTGTTCTAGTTGCCCGTGCCGAGCGCCAGGCCCTGGAACTTGATCTGGGAGTCGCGGCCGAAATCCTCGGTCACTTCTTCCCAGCCCGTTTCAATGTTCTTCAAGGCTTCTTCAACAGTGGTCTCGCCAACGAGGTAGCGGGCGACCTCTGTGTCAAGAACGACGCTGGTGTATTTGGCGGCTCCGGGGATTTTCATGTCCGAAGCCATGTTGAGGTTGGCGAGTGCGCCGTTGATGGCACCGAGATAGTTCTCGGCGAGTTCCTTCGGCATGCCGGCCTTCACCCACAGGTCGGTCGAGGCAAGTTGCGACATGCGATACGGGTTGTAGCCCGTGGCGCCAATCGTGACATCGACGCCCGATTGCGCTGACTGGTTCATGTAGGAGAGGAAGGCGTAGGCCGCGTCCTTCTTCTTTTGATCGATTTTGGCGTTGATGGCGCCAGCCCAGCCGCCGAAAGCCGCGAACGGCGCATAGTTGATGCCGTCAACCGAGTAGGGTGCGTTTTCCTTCGTCACCGGCACAAGCTTGCCAGTGGCGCGATCCAGCACCTCTTTCGAACCGACTGCGCCAACGGCATAGAGCAAGCCCTTTACAGCTTTGGCATCGTCACCAAGCTGAAGCGGGCCTGTATCGCCCCATTCAATGAACATGCCGCAACGGCCTGAGAGGTACACGGGCCGCATGTCCGTGATGTCCAGGTTCAACTCTTCAGGCGGACTGTACTTGCTGGTTTCCTTGTAGATTTCGAACGCCCTTTTCCAGGCATCGTTGTTGACAATCGGCTTCATGGTCGCGCTGTCAAAGTGGAAGCCCTGGGCCGTGCCCATGGTCTGCACATAGGATGCCGCGATCGTCTGGATGGCAAAATAGGACTGGCCATTGCGCTTCTTGAACGAGCAAAGGCCGTAGTCAGCCTGGCCATCACCGTTCATGTCCTGGCCGTGGATCTTGGAGGCCACGTCAATATATTCGTCCCAGGTCTTCGGCGGAGCAAGACCAGCTTTTTCCAGAACGTCCTTGCGATAGTAAACCATCTGGAAGTCGCCATCGACCATCAGCATCTTGGTCTTGCCGCCGACCTTCTGGCCGAATTCGCGGAAGTAAGGTGCGACGTCTGCCAGATCAATCTTTGTGTCCTTGGCGATGTAGGGGTCCAGGTCTTCCAGAAGCCCAGCGGCGTCAAGTTCCACACCCCAGCCGGCCGCGAACACGGCAACATCGATGGAGTTCGTTCCGGTTGACCAATCGTTCTGGACCTTCGGGAAGATCTCTGCGAAGGGAACTTCCGTCACCACGATCTTGCCGCCCGTTGCAGCTTCGAATTCCTTGCCGCGCTCGGCAAGACGTCCGGCGATCACATAGCCGGGGCGCGTCAGGATGTTGACGGTGACACCGTCGAACTCTCCGGCTGACGCCGTGGCAGCCAGACCGCAAACGGCGGCTCCTGCCAGCAACGCGCCAACGATCATTTTACGAAAACTCATTTTGTTCCTCCTTGTTTTTAGGCATCTCTTGCTTGAGGCACCATTGGCCGCGAGATTATGTAACTATCTGGTTTTGTCAATAAATCATTCGGCTGGACAAAAAATTTCAGCCGATCCTGTAGAATCTGGCGGCGGTGTTGCCGAAAACCTCCCGCCGCTCTTCATCGCTCAGGAGATATTCCCGGGCGGCGCTGTGCCATGAATTGTAGGTGCCGTTGAGTTCGAGAACCGGCCAGTCAGAACCCCACATGACGCGCGACGGTCCGAAGACGTCGATCACATGCTCGGCGTAAGGACGAAGCGTGTCCGTCGTCCAGCCCGGTTTTGCTTCGGTGGCAAGGCCCGAGAGTTTGCAGAAGGCAGTGGTTTCGCGGGCAATGGCTTTCATGGTTCGCGCCCAATCATTGAAGGCATTGTCGCGGATCGCGGGTTTCATGCAGTGATCGACCACGGTTCGCATGGCGGGATAACGATTGAACAGCGTCAGAAAATTATCGAGGTGAATGGGAAATCCGAGCGCATCGAAGGTAAGGTCGAGATCGATGATCGCCTGATAGGCCCATTGCACGTCGGCGCGGTGCATCCAATCCTGGTCGGCGATATCCTGGATCATCGGGCGGACGCCAGCAAACTTCGAGTGCCTGGCGAAGCGTTCCAGATGTTTGATGTGTGACGGGTTTTCGAAATCCACCCAGCCCACGACCTTTGCGACGAAATCCGTGGCGTCGGCCAGCCCCAGCATATATTCGGTTTCTTCGATGGTGGGGGCGGCCTGCACCAGAACGGTCACGTCGATGCCGTGTCGCTGAAGCAACGGCTTCATGTCCTGGGGCAGGATCGGGCGGTTGATCGGGGCCACACCCTCTCCTGCCATCCAAAAATAATCGCCGCGCGAGGGTGACCAGAAGTGCTGATGGGAGTCGATGTTCATTCCCTTAGACTGGCGCTCCTTCATGCAGGAGGCCTTGGGACTTCAAATCCTTCCACAGGGCTTTGGGAATTTTCGCGCTCATGGTTTTCACGTTGAGAGCCACTTCCTTGGGGCTGACCGCCCCGGGGATGACCGTCACGACCGAAGGGTGCATGATTGGAAAGCGGAGGGCGGCTTGCGGAAGCTTCACCTTGTGGGCCTTGCAGACGGCTTCGATCTTCCGTACACGGTCTAATATGCCGTCGGGGGCCGGATCGTAATTATACCAGGCGCCGGGCCTGGCGCCCGTCGCGAGAATGCCGGAATTGTAGGGGCCGCCAAGCACAATGCCGATGCCGCGCTTTTCGCAGATGGGCAGGAAGGAATTGAGCGCTTCCTGTTCAAGCAAGGTATAGCGGCCGGCGAGCAGGAAAATGTCGAAGTCGCCCTGGGCCGCAAGTGTCTCGCAGACCTGATACTCATTGACCCCTGCGCCAAAGGCCCTGATGGTCTTCTCTTCGCGAAGCTTCACCAGGGCCTTGTAGCCGCTGCTCATCAGTGTTTTGACATGGAGATCGCGGGCCGCTTCCGACTTGTGGGTGAACACATCCACGTCATGGGCAAAGAGCACATCGACGTGATCAATGCCAAGCCTTTCGAGCGAGGCTTCAAGCGAGCGCATGACGCCATCATAGGTGTAGTCATAGACTTCCTGGCGGGACGGCGTGTCGAAGAATTTGCCGATGCCAGTGCGCTCGGATGGTTCACACACTTTGAGAAGGCGGCCGACCTTGGTTGAAATGACATAGTCGGCGCGCTTCTTGCCACGCAGAAAATGATTGAGGCGGGTTTCGGAAAGGCCCAAGCCATAAAGCGGCGCCGTATCAAAATAGCGGATGCCGGCCTTCCATGCGGCTTCAAAGGTTGATTGCGCATCCTTCTCCGGCACAGCGCGGTAGAGATTGCCAAGGGGGGCGGCACCAAAGCCAAGTTCGGTGAACGGAATGGCCGCCCCTGAGGGTGCCTTGAATAGACGCTTCTTCATAGATGATTGCCCCGCTGTATTATTTGTGGCGACATGTTAGTAAGATTGGCAATCAACGCAAGAGGGGTCATCCCAATGAATGAAGCACCGCGCCAGAGCCATCACATGCTGCGCCTGAATGCCGCCGACAATGTTGTTGTCGCCATCACGACGGTTGAAAAGGGCGCTGCCACCAGCGAGGGCATTCCGGCCCTTGAGCGCATTGGCAAAGGCCACAAAATGGCGACGGTTGAAATCGCGGCGGGTGTTCCGGTGAGGAAGTTCGGGCAAATCATTGGTTTTGCTAGAACAAACATTGCGGCTGGAGCCTGGGTGCATGAGCACAATATCGCCATGGGGGAACTTTCCCATGACTATGCCTTTGCTGAAGGAGCGACACCTGTGGATGTTTTGCCGCTCGAAAAGCAAGCGACTTTTCAGGGTTTCAGGCGCGCCAATGGAAAAGTGGGCACACGCAATTACATCGGCATCATGACAAGCGTGAACTGCTCGGCAACGGTTGCGGGGTTCATCGCCGAAGAGATCAACCGCTCAGGAATTTTGAAAGATTACAAGAACATCGACGGTGTTGTCGCACTGCGCATGGACAATGGCTGCGTGATTGATTTCAGGGGCGCGATATTTGACATTTTGAAGCGCACCTCGTGGGGCTATGCGAGCAATCCCAACATGGGCGGCGTCATGATGGTGGGATTGGGCTGCGAAGGGTTTCAGATTCCGCGCTTCAAGGAGGCCTATGGCATTGTTGAAAGCGAAACTTTCCGCACGATGACAATCCAGGAAACCGGGGGAACGCGGAAGACTGTTGCCGCCGGCGTCGACGCGGTGAAGAAGATGCTGCCGCACGTCAACAATGTGAAGCGCGAGACTTGCTACGCATCGGAATTAATCGTTGCCTTACAATGCGGTGGATCGGACGGCTACTCTGGAATTACCGCCAACCCGGCGCTGGGCGCAGCGGTGGATTTGCTGGTAAAACAAGGGGGTACGGCCATTCTCTCAGAAACGCCGGAGATTTATGGGGCCGAGCACCTGCTGACACGGCGCGCGGCGACGCGCGAAGTGGGCGAAAAGCTGGTGGAAGTCATCCACTGGTGGGAGGATTACACCAAGCGCAACCTTATGGAGATGAACAACAATCCATCACCCGGCAACAAGTTGGGGGGGCTTTCCACCATTCTCGAAAAGTCCCTGGGTGCGGCCGCCAAGGGGGGCACCACTACGCTCCGGGAAGTCTACCGTTACGCCGAACCGGTGACAGCCAAGGGCTTTGTGTTCATGGATACGCCGGGCTATGACCCGGTTTCGGCCACGGGCCAGGTGGCGGGTGGGGCAAACCTGCTATGCTTTACCACCGGGCGGGGCTCGGCCTATGGCTGCAAGCCGGTTCCCTCTATTAAACTCGCAACAAATTCAGATGTTTACCGCCGCATGATCGATGACATGGACATCAATTGCGGCGATGTCATCGAAGGCGTTTCGATTGCCGACAAGGGCCAGGAAATTTTCGAAATGATCCTCAAAGTGGCCTCAGGTCAAACCACCAAATCAGAAGACCTGGGCTATGGCGACAATGAATTTGTGCCGTGGCAGGTGGGTGCAGTGATGTGACCCTGCCATCTTTGGACCATGTTTGACCGGCAAAATTTATCCTTGATCAAGGGTTTACGATTAGACTCTCATGTGGGGCGGTCGCTATTGAGGGATAAGGGTATTGTTGGGCAGCAGGAAGAAGAAGCGCTCGATTGAACGTCGGGAGCCGCAGCTTTTTGACCGCGCAAACCGGCGCGGACGCGATGTTGACCAGCACCCGGCGCGGCGGCGGCGATCTTTTACTGGCTGGCTGTTCAGATTTGTTTTCAAATCGGCGGTGCTGGGTTCCGTGGTTCTGGCCCTGGGTTTTGGCTATGTCTGGCTTTCTCTCAACCAGAATGGCCTTTTGCAAATTCCGGAACAGACGCCGGGCGTGATGCTGCTTGCCGCTGACGGAACACTTCTTTCAGAACAGGGCGCGTTTTTTGGTGACCAGGTGCGGGTTGCGGAATTGCCCGACTATGTTCCCAATGCGTTGATTGCCATTGAGGACCGCCGCTTCCGCTCGCACTACGGAGTTGATCCGATAGGCCTGGCGCGGGCCATGATTGAAAATGTCAGGGAAGGGCGCATTGTCCAGGGCGGTTCCACTCTCACCCAGCAATTGGCCAAGAACCTGTTTTTAAAACCAGACAAGACGCTGGAGCGGAAATTCCAGGAAATGGTCCTGGCGCTGTGGCTTGAAACCAAATTCTCAAAAGATGAAATCCTGCAGCTCTATCTCAACCGGGTTTACTTTGGCTCGGGCGCCACCGGAATTGAGAAAGCAGCGCAAACCTACTATCAAAAATCAGCAACTGACCTCAGCCTGACGGAAGCCGCGACATTGGCTGGTGTTCTGAAGGCGCCATCAAGCCTTAATCCGGCAACCCATCCGGATGCCGCGGCAGCGCGCGCCAATCTGGTGATCAATGCCATGGTGGAAACCAATTACATAAGCCGGGATGAAGCTGACCAGGCGATCAATTCACCGGCGGCCGTTGTGGCCTCGGACTATGTTCCGGCCACGCAGTATGTGGTGGACTGGATTATCGAACAATTGCCTTTGCTGGTGAAAGACTATGACCAATCCATCATTGTTGAAACAACCATCGATCCGCAATTGCAATTGCTGGCCGAAAAGTCGCTGCGCAAGCATTTGAACGCCAATGGCAAGAAACTGAATGTGACACAAGGCGCCCTGGTGCTGCTTGACACGTCAGGCGCGGTCAAGGCGATGGTTGGCGGCAAATCCTACAAGCGCAGCCAGTATAACCGCGCCACCAAGGCCTTGCGGCAGCCGGGTTCGGCCTTCAAGCCCTTCGTTTATCTGGCAGCACTTGAGCGGGGATACACGCCGGACTCCCTTGAGGTTGACGAGCCCATTCGCATTGGCGATTGGGAGCCGGAAAACTACGGGCACAAGTATATGGGCGAAGTGAATTTGCGCACCGCCCTGGCGCTTTCGCTCAACACGGTCGCAGTCAAGCTGGCCAACGCGGTTGGGCCCAAAAATGTAGTGGCTGTGGCGCACCGGCTCGGCGTCACATCGAAGCTCGGCAATGATGCTTCAATTGCCTTGGGGACTTCAGAAGTCACGCTGCTGGAACTGACGTCGGCCTTCACGCCATTCGCCAACGGCGGCAATACGGTCGTGCCCTACCCGGTGCGGCGCATCGCAACGCGCGACGGCCGGATTATTTACGAGCGCAAGGGCGATGGTTTCGGGCAATCGATTTCAACGGTTGACCTGGGATCGATGAATTCCATGATGCGGGCTGTGGTGAACGAGGGCACGGGGAAGAAGGCGCAAATCCCTGATTTCGATATTGGCGGCAAGACTGGCACGAGCCAGGATAGCAGGGATGCGTGGTTTGTGGGGTACTCGGGCTATCTGGTGGCGGGTGTCTGGGTTGGCAATGACAACAATGCGCCCACCAAGAATGTGACGGGCGGCTCGCTGCCCGCGATGATCTGGAAAGATGTGATGACAGTGGCGCACGCGAATTTGACACCCATTCCGCTGCCGGGCGAGAGCTACGATGAATTGATGACCAGTTCCGATCCCTATCTGGAATCGCAGGATGAAGACGTTACGCTGGATGAACTGGCCCAGCTTGAGCCGCCGAAGAAAAAGAA
This sequence comes from Rhodobiaceae bacterium, assembly GCA_031375195.1. Taxonomy (GTDB): domain Bacteria; phylum Pseudomonadota; class Alphaproteobacteria; order Rhizobiales; family Aestuariivirgaceae; genus Aestuariivirga. The sequence continues at coordinate 2,360 of JANMHO010000249.1, read as the reverse complement.
GAACCTGTTTGAAATGCTGTTCGGCACGAAAGAAGAAGCAAGGGCGCGGCGGAAAAAGAACCAGCAGAACAACCAGTAGGCGCTTTTGGGGCTTAAATCGAAATCCTGTGCAGCCCTGTGCCATGGGTTTTGAACCAGCGCTTGGCTTCGCCGGCTTGGGGGCAGTGGGTGAGGACTTGACGCCAGAAGTGGGGCCCATGATTCATTTCCAGGCGGTGGGCCACTTCGTGGGCGGCGACGTAATCCAGCACGTGGGGCGGGGCGAGAATCAGCCGCCAGGAATAGGAGAGGTCACCGGATGATGAACACGAACCCCAGCGGCTTTTTTGATCCCTGATGGAAATGCGGCCGAGCTTGACATGCATGGCTTTGGCATAGCGGTTGGAGGCTTCGGTCAGTTCGGCTTTGGCGAGAGCCTTGAGCCAATCGCGCAGGCGGCGCGGCAGATGCTTGGGGTCGCCGGGCACATGAATGGCGCAGCTTTCAGGATCGACGGAAATCAACCCGCGACGCTGGTGGATGGCATTTATCTGGTGGGAAAAACCGCGGAGCGGAATTGTCGAGCCATGGCCCAGAGCAGTTTGGGGCTTGCGAAGTTTCAGCTGCCTGGAGATCCACGGCACGGATTCTTCAACGAAGGCCATGCCCCGGGCGCGGCTGACGCGCTTGGGGATGGTGACAACAACGCCAGTGGAATCTCTCGCCAACCGCAGCACAATGCGCTTGGCCGTGCCGTGCCTGCGAAAATTCACAGCCACTCGCTGATCATCAATCAGCAGAACATGGGGCTCTGGGGCAGGCTCCGCAAAAGCTGTCACGAACCTGCGGAGCAAGCCCGGCATTTAGGCGTTGGCGTTCACAAAATTGGTGATCATCGGCACGACTTCCTTGCGAAAGCGCGAGCCGCTGAAAACACCGTAGTGCCCCACGCCCAACTGCAGGTGATGCAGCTTTTGCTTTGGCGCAAGGCCCGTGCAAATATCGTGGGCTGCTTCGGTTTGGCCAACGCCCGAAATATCGTCGCGCTCGCCTTCGATGGTCATCAGGGCTGTCTTGCTTATCTTTGACGGTTCCACCAGGACGCCGCGATGCAAATAAGTGCCGTTCGGCAAATCATGATTGATGAAAACCCGGTTCACGGTTTGCAAATAGAATTCAGCGGTGAGATCCATGACCGACATGTATTCATCATAGAATTCCGTGTGGCGCTCGGCGCTGTCTTCATCGCCTTCAACCAGGTGCCAGAAAAGCTGGCGGTGGGCATCCATATGGCGATCGAGGTTCATGGTCATAAAGCCGGTGAGCTGAAGGAAGCCCGGGTAAACATCGCGGAGGAAACCGGCATGGGGAAATGGAACTTTCATGGTGACATTCTGGCGAAACCACTCAACGCCCCTTTCCTTCGCCAGCTTGTTGACGGCGGTCGGATTGCGGCGGGTATCGATGGGGCCGCCCATGAGGATCATGGATTTTGGCGTTATGGCGTCGTCCCTGGCATTGAGCAGCGAGACTGCCACCATGACTGGAACGGAGGGCTGGCATACGGCCATAATGTGAACATTGCTGCCCATGACCTGCAACATTTCGATGACGTAATCGACATAATCTTCCAGATCGAACCTTCCCTGCGAGACGGGAACAGTGCGGGCGTCGGCCCAATCGGTGATGTAGACATCGAAGTGCGGCAGCATGGCTTCCACTGTGCCACGCAGAAGAGTGGCATAGTGGCCAGACATGGGGGCCACAATCAGCAATTTCTTCTGGGGTGCGGCTTTCTTTTTTACGGGCCAGACCTTGTTAAAATGCAGCAATGACGCAAATGGCTTTTGCAGGAGAACCTGTTCGATAATGGCTAGAGTCTGTCCGCCAACGGTGGTTTCCTTCAGGCCAAAAGACGGCTTGGCAAACTTTCGCGTGGCGCGTTCGAACATTTCAAGCGAGGCCGTGGCGGCGCGACCCCCTATGGTTGTGCTCCACGGATTGGCTGAACTTCTCCAGAAATTCAGGCCCATGTCAGCGGCAGCGCGCCAAGGCGTTAAAGCTGCGTGGTTCATTTCATAAAGGCCATAGAGCATATCAGATCAATTCCCTAGCCGAGTCGCGGTGGCGCAATGTTGCATTGCAACCTTACAACATAACAAGCAGACCGCAACTGGCCATTGGGAGCATAGTCAAGGCGCCAGGGCCCCAGCTATCCCATCGGCCAATGCCGCTGCATCGGTAGTGTAGCTGAAATGCTTAAGGAATTTACCCTGCTTATCCATCAAATACATGATGCTGGAATGGTCCATAAGATAGTCATTTGGGCCGGATTTGCTGTCCACCTTGGCGTAATACACCCGGTAAGCCTTGGCGACCGC
>JANMHO010000242.1:0-1899 GCA_031375195.1 Rhodobiaceae bacterium | reverse complement strand
GCGGGCAGGGGCTTGTCGGCGAATTCCGCCACGGCCAGGCCATCGGTGAGTTTCAGTGCGGTTTCAAATGTGTCAGCAAGGCGTGTGCCGAGGTCGGAGCGCACCACGAGGCGGTCCACCACCACGTCGATATCATGCTTGAATTTCTTGTCGAGGGCGGGGACGCTGTCAATCTCATAAAACTTGCCATCAACCTTGACGCGCTGAAAGCCTCTCTTCTGCAAGTCGGCGAATTCCTTGCGATACTCGCCTTTGCGGCCGCGCACGATGGGGGCAAGGATATAGAGCCTCTCGCCTTCGGGAAGGCTGAGGATCCTGTCGACCATCATGGTGACCGTCTGGCTTTCGATGGGAAGGCCCGTGGTTGGCGAATAGGCTATGCCAATGCGGGCAAACAGCAGGCGCATGTAATCGTAAATTTCAGTCACCGTGCCAACGGTTGAGCGGGGATTGCGGCTGGTGGTTTTCTGTTCGATGGAAATGGCGGGCGAAAGGCCGTCGATCTGGTCCACGTCGGGCTTTTGCATCATTTCGAGGAACTGCCGGGCATAGGCCGAAAGCGATTCCACGTAGCGGCGCTGGCCTTCGGCATAGATCGTATCGAAGGCAAGGGAGGATTTTCCAGATCCCGAAAGCCCTGTGAAAACAACAAGGCTATCCCGTGGAATTTCCACGGAGACATTCTTCAAATTATGTTCGCGGGCACCTTGAACGGAAATAACGCGCTTATGGCTTGACATGAAACCTGACTAGATCAAAGAGAGAACAAATGCAATATGAGTCATTGTAGGGACATTGGCGTCAGCAGATGTCAGCAGATTGCAGATATCCACAATGATGTTATGTGGGGCCATGGCCGCAAAATCAAAAGTGCTCCGCGAAATATTTGGCTTTGACAGCTTTCGCGCGGGCCAGGAAGAAATTGTCGATAGCCTTATGGGCGGCCGTCATGTGCTGGCCGTGATGCCCACGGGTTCGGGCAAGTCGCTGTGTTATCAGGTGCCAGCCCTGGTGATGGGCGGCCTTGCCATCGTGGTGTCGCCCTTGGTGGCCTTGATGCAGGACCAGGTGGCGGCGCTGAAGCTGGCAGGTGTCGCCGCCGAGACGATCAATTCCTCCGCCTCGCGCGAGGCCAATGTGGATATCTGGAAGCGGGTTGCGGCAGGCGTGGTGCGTATTCTCTATATGGCGCCGGAACGTCTGATGACGGAGCGGATGATTTCCGCGCTGCAAAAGCTGGACGTGAAATTGATCGCGGTGGATGAGGCCCATTGCATTTCCCAGTGGGGCGCGTCGTTCCGGCCGGAGTATGAAGCGCTGCTGGGTTTGCGCGAGGCGTTTCCGGCAGTGCCTATCGGGGCTTTTACAGCGACAGCGGATGAAGCGGCGCGGCGCGATATTGTGAAAAAACTGTTTGGCGGCGAAGCTCAGACCTATGTGGCGGGGTTTGATCGCCCCAATATCAAGCTCACGGTTCAAGCGAAGAACAACAGCACCAAACAGTTGATGGCTTTTCTTGAAGATCACAGGGGCGAGAGCGGCATTGTTTACGCGCTTTCGCGCAAGAGCGCCGAAGAATGGGCTTCGCATCTGGCTGCCAATGGCCACCGCGCAGTAGCCTATCACGCGGGGCTTTCCCCGGAGCAGCGCTCAGAGGCGCAAGACCTGTTCATGACGGAGAAAGGCGTCATCGTGTGCGCCACGATCGCGTTTGGCATGGGGATTGACAAGCCCGATGTGCGCTTTGTGTTTCATGCGGATTTGCCGTCGTCGCTCGATGCCTATTACCAGGAGATTGGCCGGGCGGGGCGTGACGGCGCGCCTGCCGATGCGCATATGGTGTTTGGCCTTGGCGACATCGGCATGCGCAGACGTTTCATTGATGGCAATGAAAGCAGC
>JANMHO010000270.1:0-25938 GCA_031375195.1 Rhodobiaceae bacterium | reverse complement strand
CAGAATTTCTCAAGCCGGCTCACCGCGTCGGGATCAGTGTCGGGAAGCGGCGTCAATATGCACCAGCGGTTGTGAAACAGTTCAGCAAAACCAGACTCAGGCCCGGACTGCTCCGTTCCGGCAATGGGATGGCCCGGAATAAACACAACACCTTTTGGCAGGTGCGGCGCCACATCGCGCACTATCGGCCTTTACGGAACCCACGTCGGTCAGGATTGCGCCGGGCTTTAGCGCTGAAGCCATCTCCGCCGCCACTTCCCCGCAAGCTCCAACCGGCACGCAAAGGATCACCAGAACGGCATTCCTCACCGCATCCGCTGCGGTCTCGTGGATACTGTCAACCAAACCAATGCGCACTGCTGTTTCACGGGTCTTGGCGCTCCGCGCATAACCTGCAACATGCGTGGCAATCTTGCCTCGCCGGATGGCGTGGCACAAGGATGACCCGATAAGGCCAAGGCCAACAAAAGCTATTCGCTCAAACAAAACGCTCATTCCAGGAATTCCGCTAACGCCGCGATAACGGCAAGATTTGCCTCTTCGCTGCCAACGGTCATGCGCAAGCAATGGGGCAGGCCATAGGCCTCCATGCGCCGCAGAATAATGCCGTGGCCGAGCAGAAAGGCATCCGCTGCCTGCGCGGTTTTCGCGCCCGTGGCCGCGAAATGCAGCAACAGGAAATTGCCCACGCTCGGCGTGACCCTTATTCCCATCGCTGCGAATTTTTCCGTCAACACGACAAGCCACTTCTCGTTGTGGGCCACGGCATTTTCAATGCCCTGTTGGTCCCCGATGGCGGCGATGCCGGCGGCGATCGCCGGTGAACTGACATTGAATGGGCCCCGAATGCGATTCAGCGCATCCGCCACATGGGAGGGACAATAGGCCCAGCCCAGCCGCAATCCCGCCAGGCCGTAAATCTTGGAAAATGTCCGCGTCATCACCACGTTTTCGGAGGTGGCAACCAGTTCAAGCCCGCTCTCATAGTCATTGCGCCGCACATATTCAGCATAGGCCGCGTCGAGCACCAGCAAAGTGGTTTTCGGCAGGCCCTCATGCAGGCGCTTGACCTCGTTGAAGGGCAGATAGGTGCCAGTCGGATTGTTTGGGTTGGCAAGAAAAACCATCCGGGTTTTGGGCCCCACGCATTTCAGCATGGCATCCACATCCGCCGTGCAGTCAACTTCCGGCGCCACAACGGCTCTCGCCCCATTGGCGCTAATGGCAATCGGATAGACCAGAAATCCATGCTGCGAATAAACCGCCTCATCGCCAGCACCGAGGTAGGCATGCGCCAGCAACTGCAGGAGCTCATCGGAACCAGCGCCGCAAACAATCGAAGCTGGATTCAAGCCATAGCGATTGGCGATAGCCTCGCGCAGCGCGGCAGCCGAGCCATCGGGGTAGAATTCAAGGCAGTTGGCTTTCGACGCAAACGCGGCTCTGGCCAGCGCAGACGCGCCAAAGGGCGACTCATTTGAAGAAAGCTTGTGAACCCGCGAACCCCTGGCAGTGCTTTTTCCCGGCGCATAGGGCAATATTTCCAGAATGCCTGGATTGGCGGCAGGCCTCGGAACATCGCTCATGATCTGCTCTCGATGGGGCTCGGATAGCGGCCCGCGATCATCAAGCCGAGCGAAGCGTTGGTGCGGTTGAGGCCAACCAGCGGGCTTTCGTGATCCGACAGAAACCCCGGCAAGCATGACACCCGCCGTGTTCCAACCTTCACTTGCCATAATGGAGCCGGTGTGAAATCCCGCGGCAGCTTGCCATCGCTGATGATGATCGTTTCATCATCGCCCGTGGGCTCTGCCAGCGAGTGGCCAAACACCATCAGTTTCGGCATCGGCTCATCCCGCAAAAATGGCAGGCAGGCGATGACCCGCGCTTCCCCGGCCTTGCCCTGGACAAAGGCTTCCACCCATGGCGATTCTGTTTCAACAACGCAGATGTCGCCTGGGTTGGCGTTCACCTGCATCAGGGCCTGGGCTTCGTCGCGATATTCTTCAACCGGAATGGATCCAAAATAATCCCGGATACGGAGCCTTGCTCCCAGAGTGGCATTAAGCCGCTTGGCTATGTGAATGCAAACCGGCGCCTGGCTTTGGGTGGAAGCAGACAGAATGGCGCGCCAAAGCCGCACCAGGAGGTCGGGAGGCACAAAACGGCCGGCATTTCCCACCAGCCGCCGCAAAATGGCGGCTTCGCGTGATGGTCTGAAGGGCAAGCCGCCCATGGCGCCAATTTTGGCTTTGACGATTTTCACGTGTTCAGTGGCGGCAAACCGCTGCTCCAGCAAATTCATCAACCCATCATCAATGGCATCAATTTGGCGGCGAATTTCTTCCAGTTCAGTTTCAGGTCCGGTCAGTCCACTCATTTTTTTCAATCTCTAGCAATCCCGATGTGCCCTCCGCTGCCGCCTCAACAGGACCAATCCTTCATACTGGCAGATGTCATAAAAGCAAAGGCTTCAGGTGGGTTCGCTCGCTTCAAACCGGCTGGGAGCCGGCAACAGCGCGGGCCTGAACCGCGGCACCAGGCGGCGCGCCCGTTTTCCTGAAGAAAAAGCGTAAACCTGCTTGACCGCCTCAACGATAATCACGCCTGCGAGGCGTGGCATCAGCCAGTCGCCCATGCGCTCAAAAGCCGGAGCGGCCTTGAGAATGACGCTTCTGGATATGGGCGGCATCCGCAGCGCATAGGTCCAGGAAACCGCCGAAAACTGCGACTCCCGCAACAGGCCGCCCAACTGGGTCCGGGAAAACGGCTGCCCATAGCCAAAGGGCGAGGAATCAAAGCTCGCCCACAAGCCCCTGCGGTTTGGAACCACCAAAATGAGCTTGCCCTGCGGCGCCATAATCCGCCAGATTTCCTGCAGCATTTCAACGGGGCTGTCCGTCAGCTCAAGGCCATGCACCACAAGCGCCAGATCAACGGTGCTTTCCAGCAGGGGCAGGTCAAATTCATCGACCAGCGCCGACTTCACCAACCCTTCAGGCGGCCAGTGAATGACACCCTGCCGCGCCATCATGAAGGAGAAATTGCGTTCGGCCTCGCCTGCTATCTCATCGAGGTAGGGCGTCGTATAGCCCAGCCCAAGAAAACATGCGCCACGCAGCGACTCGGTCTTTTGCTTCAGTTTGCCGGAGATCAGCCGGCGGGTGGCATTTCCCAGGGGACTGGCGTAGAACTCCCGTAATTCAACAACATCCATGATGGCGCTAATTAGCGGGTAATGCGATTGCGGTCATCAGTGAAAAATAAATGGGGTTAGCAATTCATGTCTCAACTCAATATTCATCAATTCATGTGCCGTTCCGACAATTACGGGATCATCGTCCATGACCCCAGGACCATGGCAACCGCCTCGATTGATGCGCCAGACGCAAATGCGGTTGAGCAGGAGTTAAGAAAGCTTGGGTGCAAGCTCACCGATATTTTCACGACCCATCATCATGATGACCATGTGGCGGGAAATCTGCGGCTGAAAGAGGTGTATGGCTGCAGGGTTATCGGGCCGAGGGGCGAGGCCGACAGGATCCCGGGCATCAATGTGAAGATCGCAGGCGGCGAAAAACTTGAATGGGCGGGCCGCGAAGTCAAGGTGTTTGACTGCCCCGGCCACACCAAGGGCCACATCGCCTTTCATATTCCAGGCGAAAATTCCCTGTTTGCCGGCGACACGGTTTTTGCCATGGGCTGTGGCCGGGTGATCGAAGGAATGCTCGGCGAGATGTGGAATTCGGTCAACCAGTTCCGCGCCCTTCCCCCCGCCACCATGGTTTATTGCGGCCATGAATACACCGAGGCCAATTGCCGGTTCGCGCTTTCGGTTGAACCGGGCAATCATCAACTCCAGCAACGGGCCAAACGCGTCGCCGAACAGCGTTCCCGCAATGAAATGACCTGCCCAACTTCTCTTGCCAACGAACTGAAAACCAATCCTTTCATGCGCTGCGACAGCCTGGAGATCAGAAAGAATCTGGGCCTTGAGCGGGCAACTGATGCGGAAGTTTTCGCCGAACTCAGAACCCGCAAGAACAGTTTCCAGTGACGGAAAGCGACATGAAACTGAGTGGCTTCAAGGCCCTGACTTTCGACTGCTATGGCACGTTGATTGATTGGGAAAACGGCATGATCGAGGCGCTCAGGCCGCTGACCTCGCGGATGAAGAAGCCGCTGGCGTGCGATGGTGTTCTGGAAGCGCACGCACGCCATGAATCCTCGCAGCAGGTTTACGCGCCCGCCATGAAATACAGCGAGCTGCTCACCGTGGTATACAAGCGCCTCGCCGAGGAGTGGGGCCTCGCGGCGTCCCTTGAAGAGTGCCAAGCCTATGGCAACTCGGTGAAGGACTGGGTTGCGTTTCCGGATTCCGTCGAATCGCTGGCCTATCTCAAGAAACACTACAAGCTCGTCATTTTGTCGAACATCGACAACGTCAGCTTCGCCAGCAGCAACCAGCGCCTGCAGGCCGTGTTCGATGCGGTCTATACCGCGCAGGATGTGGGCTCCTACAAGCCCAGCGACCGCAATTTCGAATACATGATCGCCAAGCTGCAAGGCCTTGGCATTGGAAAGTCCGAAATTCTTCATACCGCCGAAAGCCTCTTCCACGATCATGCCCCGGCCAACAGGCACGGTCTGGCGTCCTGCTGGATCCACCGCCGCCACGGCCAGCAGGGCTTTGGCGCGACGATGAATCCAGGTGTTGCACCCAAATACGATTTCCACTTCCGCAGCATGGCCGAAATGGTCGCGGCGCATCGGCGGGAAGTGGGGAGTTGATTGTCAGGCCAGCCAATTCGCGATGCGCCGCGCGACACGGGTTTAGCTTGGCTGTGGCCGCATTCTTGCCAGAGAAAACTGGCGTCCAAAAATGCTGATCAGGACGGCCCCGATGATTATGCTTCCACCGATAAAAGCAGCGCGGTCTGGCGCTTCGCCAACAAAAATCCATGGCCATAAGGGATTGACAACTGCATCCAGCATGGCGATCAGCGACAATGTAACCGCAGGAACAGAGACCGCGCCCCGAATATAGAATATCAAAGGGATGGCAAGTTGCAGCGGGCCCATGGCCGCCAACAGCAGGATTTCGCGGATGCCGACATCAAATCCTCCACCCGCATGCCCGGCCGAAAACCCAAGCAGGCCGGCAAGGAAAAATGTCAAAAAGCCGCCAAAGCAAATGGCCGGCACCATGTCAAAGTTGCGGTATTTTCGAAGCGCCAGTGTTTGACCGGCAAACAGTATCGGAACACCCAGACTCAGGAGCAGCCCCAGCCATCTGCCAGTTTCCAGGCCATCCCAGGCAATGATGCTGACGCCGAACAGCGCCAATCCGGCGGCAAGCCAGGCTTCGAGTCCCGCTTTTTCACCTGTCACCCATGGTCCCAGGAGGCCAGTGAACAAGGGCGAGGTTGCGCCGATCACCGAAACAGTGGCCGTGCTGACCATGGTGAGGGAGGACACATAGAGCGTGGAGCCGACCGCAAAAAACAAAGAAGAGGAAAACAGCGCCAATTTCGGAATTTCAGCGAATTTTTGATAGGCGCCGCGCCCATAGACAAGGAACAAATAGACCAGCAGCGCAAAGCCGGTCCAGTAGCCGCGCCAGCAGTTGATCTGCCAGCCATCAAGGCCGGGCATCAGCCGGACAAAAAGACCGGAAAGACTCCAGCCCAAGGTGGCCAAAAGCACGAAGATAACCCCGGCGCCGTAACTTTGTTCATGCCTTTGCAACAGGAAAACCGTCCAATTTTATTTATTCCCCGCTGACAGCAGAATCAGGCGCGGAGCCTCGCATTGTCGGGATCATAGGGGCTTTCGGCGATAACGCCAGCCTTGAACAATTTATCCAGAATCTTGATTTCCAGTTCCTTGCCGGGTTGCGCGAATTCCGGCTTCACCATGCCAAGCGCCAGTGATTTGTTCACCCGCCAGCCAAAGCCGCCATTGGTGGCGCGTCCGACAAGCTTGCCAGCAGAATAAATCGGCTCTGATCCACGCGTATCAGAATCCGCATCGGTGACGCCGTGAACTTCCATCGTCACGAAATTCCAGCTGAGACCCTTTTCGCGGCCTGCAACCAGCGCGTCACGGCCAATGAATTGCCCCTTGTTGGGATGCACAAACCGGTCCAGCCCCGACTCATAGGCCGAATATTCGATCGACAGCTCACGCGGCACCAAGCGGTAACTCTTCTCAATGGAGAGCGCCGACATGGCCTTGATGCCATAGGGACGGATGCCAAATTCACGGCCCGCCCCCATCAGCAGGTCAAACAAGGCAACCTGTTGCTCGATGGGATGGTGGAATTCATAGCCAAGTTCGCCCACAAAATTCACCCGCAGCACATGGCAGCTCGCATGGCCAACCGAGATCGCCTGACCCGAGAGCCACGGGAACGCCTCGTTTGAAAGATCGGCTGTGGTCAACTTCTGCAAAACTTTCCGCGCATTGGGTCCAGCCAAAACCAGCACGCCCAATCGCGTGGTGATCGCATTGAGCTTCACGGAGCCATCGGCAGGCAGCAATTTGCCGAGTGTGTCATGGTCATGGCGCTCATAGGCGCCCGCCGACACCAGATAAAATCTGCCCGGAGCCCATTCATAAACCGTGAACTCAGAACGGACACCGCCTTGCGCAGTCAGCAGATGACAAAGCGCAATGCGGCCCATTTTTTTCGGGATGCGGTTGGCCAGAATTGAATCCAGCCAGTTCCTCGCACCCGGACCCGATACCTCCATTTTGGCGAAGGCTGACATGTCCTGAATGGCGACGTTCTCCATGACATTGCGGCATTCCTCGCCCACAAAGCGAAACGCGTTGGAGCGGCGGAAAGACCATTTCTCGACAATGCGGCCATCGTCAGTTGGAGCTGCATGATTATGCCGGAGCAATGTATCCGGCATGTCCAGGTCTTTTTCAGACAGCGAATAGCCCTTGGGCGCAAACCAGCCCGGTCGCTCCCAGCCATAGACCGAGCCAAACACCGCGCCCAGATCCTTCATCCGGTCATAGCAGGGCGTGCGCTTCAAGGGCCTGGCCGCTGCGCGTTCTTCTTCGGGGTAATGCATGGTGAAGACATTGGCGTAGGCCTCCTCGTTCTTGACCTTGAGATAGCCTTGGCTGGCGTAGGGTCCGAACCTCCGGGGGTCCACACCCATCATGTCAATCGTGGGCTCGCCATCAACAATCCATTCCGCCAACTGCCATCCGGCGCCTCCCGCAGCGGTGACGCCAAAGGAATGGCCTTCATTGAGCCAGAAGTTTTTGCGGTCCCAGGCCGGCCCAATGATGGGCGAGCCATCCGGCGTATAGGCGATGGCCCCATTGTAGATTTTCTTGATGCCGAGTTCGCCAAAGGCGGGAACCCGCGCGATTGTTGTCTCGATGTAGGGCTCAAGCCGCTCAAGTTCGCCCTGGAAGAGCTCATACTCACTTTGCGCCGACGGCCCGTCCACGTAGCAGCAGGGCGCACCTTTCTCGTAGATGCCGAGAACAAAGCCGCCATTTTCCTCGCGCAAATACCAGGATGAATCCGCCTCGCGCAGCACGCCCATTTCGGGCAGGCCTCTGGCTTGCCGCTCTTTGATCAGCGGCGATGGTTCCGTCACGATATATTGGTGCTCAACCGGGATAACCGGAATATCAAGCCCCACCATGGCGCCCGTCTGCCGCGCGAAATTGCCCGAGCATGAAACCACATGCTCGCAGCGAATATCGCCTTGATCTGTCTTGACCAGCCATTCTCCCGACGGCAGTTGTTCAATCGCCATCACAGTGGTGTTGCGATAAATTTCCGCACCCCGGCTGCGTGCTCCCTTGGCCAGGGCCTGGGTCAAATCCGCCGGTTGGATATAGCCGTCGTCTGGATGCTGAATGGCTCCTAAAATGCCATCCATCTCGCACAGCGGCCAGATTTCCTTCACTTGCTGAGGCGTCAGCTTGTTGACCTTGACGCCGATGGTTTCAGCGATGCCCGCATAATACATGAACTCGTCCCAGCGATCTTTCGTTCGGGCGAGACGGATGTTGGAAACCTTCCTGAAACCCACATGCTGGCCGGTCTCAGCTTCCAGCTCGCCATAGACCTTCACCGAGTATTTATGAATTTGGCCAACCGAATAGGAGAGATTGAACAACGGCAACAGGCCAGCCGCATGCCAGGTGGAACCGGAGGTCAACTCCTTGCGCTCCGCCAGGACCACATCGCTCCAACCCTTCTTCGCAAGATGGTAAAGCGTTGAAACGCCCACAACACCGCCGCCAATAACCACCACCCGAGCCTGCGTTTTCATGGGAAATCCTCTTAGCGAAAAACTGGAATCTGGCCACAATAGGTGGGGAATTTCAACAGGCGTGAAGTGGAGCGACGGGGGTGAGCCGGATTCCGACAGAAATCAGGAAAGCCCGGTGTGTTTGATGATGAACGAAACAAGGGCCGTCACATCGTCCCGGTCAAAGACGGGCACCGGCGCGCCAGCGATCACGCCGGTCGCCGCTACAGCGATGATGGTGGGATCATCGCCAGCCAGTGGCGGATGATCAAGTGCCAGATTGCGAACCTCGATCTTGTCATGGGTGTTGCGCTTGTAGCCTTCGACAATAACAAGATCGCAAGGTGCCAGCTTCTGGAGAATTTCATCAAGTGTCGGCTCAGGCTCGCCTCGCAGCTCATTGATGATGGCCCAGCGCGATCCCGACACGACGGCAACTTCCGCAGCCCCCGCCTTGCGGTGCCTGAAGCTGTCGCGTCCCTCATGATCAATATCGAAGGAATGATGGGCGTGCTTGACAGTTGATATCTTGAAGCCGCGCTTGGCAAGTTCAGCAACCAGCTTTTCAACCAGCGTTGTCTTGCCCGCATTCTTGAAACCCGCCACTCCGATGATTTTTTGCATCATGCGCCCCTGGCTATCTGCTCTGCCAGGGCGAAGTCTTCCGGCGTGTTCACATTGAAGAAAGGATCATAGGGAGTGGTGGGCCACGCCACTTTCGCAGCGGCAGATCGCCACGCCCAATCCTTCACGCGAAACAACTTGTCTCGGGCGATGGCTTTTCCCAGATCGGCAAGCAATTCCACCTTCCATGCGCCCGAAAGGTAGTGTTCGGCTTCACCCGATGTGGCGATGGCAGCGCCTGTTTTGCTGGCGCCTTCGATGAGCCTTGCTGCCAGATCAGTGGGCAGGAACGGCGTGTCAGATGGCGTTGTGATCAGGATATCGGCTCCCCACTCCTGTGTCACGGCAAGCGAGGCATGAAGCCCGGCGAGCGGTGTTTTGAGTGTCTCGATCAGATCAGCATGCACGGCCAGTTCAAATTCTGAAAATCGCTCGGGGTCGCCATTGGCATTGATGATCAGCCGGTCGACCTGCGGTTCAAACCGCCCGACCACCAGATCAAGAATGGATTTTCCAGAGAGTTGCATGAAAGCTTTCTCCCTGGCTCCCATGCGGCTTGATCTGCCGCCGGCGATTATTGAACCCAATATCTTCATGATTGCGCATGCACGTAGATCCGCTGCGGCGGAATCCAGATGACAATCTCATCGCCGGTATTGACGATGCCCTCGCGCTCAACCCAGGCCGTGACCCCGCGCTTGTTGGCAGCCGACTTTACAAAGCCTGACCCTGCCTCTGGGTGATATCGCGAAATAACATCCGCCACCTGTCGGCACGGTGCATTTTCCATGTCGACCACAAGTGTCGCGCCCGACGGAAATTGCAGCCGCGTGGAGGGCGGCAGCAAGGAGAGATCGGGAATACCGGCTGTCACCAGATTTGCGCCAAGCCACTCCGCCTTGGCTTCCGGTATTCCCATGGCAACTGCGATATCAGCCAGCTCTTCGGCCGAAACCAGCGTGACTTGCCGGACGTTGCGAATGTTGGTGTCGCGCGGATATTGCTTCAGCGTGCGGGAATCAGATTTCCGCGTCAGGCCCCCATGAAAGTCGCCCTTGATGCCCGAAAACATGAGTTCCACCCGGTTGGTTTCTGATTTTTCCAGGCTGGCGCTGCGATCAGCGCTCACCAATAGCTTTCGCGTTTTCCCCATAAAAGGTGCCTTCAACATCAGTGGCGGCAAGGGGCGCTCCCATTTTCAGAATTTGCGCCTATAGTATAGCCATGTCTGACATTGATTTCGAAGAGCAAATTGATCTCTCGGGGCTGCTTTGCCCATTGCCAGTGCTGAAAGCCCGTAAGCGTCTTGAAAAGATGGCCTCGGGCCAGGTGCTCAGGATTCTCGCAACCGATCCCATGGCGGCAATTGACATGGCTCATTTTTGCAGCGAACAGGGCCACACATTGCTTGGCAGCGAAAATGCTGGGGGCACACTCATATTCAGGATCGAGCGCAAATGACCCATGATTTCGGCAGCTTCAATATGTGGGGGCAGCTCAAAAAAGTGGCGCTTCGCACCCCCGACATTGCTTTTGCCAGCGATGCCAGAATTGATGCCGAATGGCAAAAATTGAATTTTCATTCGAGGCCCGATCTCTCTGGCGCGAAATCCGAGTACCGGAGGGTGGAGGAAATTCTTGGCGCTGCTGGCGCTGAAATGATCAGGCTTCCCGCCGGCGATGGCCTGACCCTCGATTCACTCTATGCCCACGACGCGCTGGTTGTGACGCCAAGAGGCCTCGTGCAGCCCCACATGGGCAAACCGACCCGCCGGTTGGAACCCGCCATAAATGGTGCCCATCTCGCAAGTCTGGGCTTTCCCATTGCCGGTGAGATATCAGAGCCCGGCCTGCTGGAGGGCGGCGATCTGGTATGGATTGACCGCCACACCCTTTTGGCCGGCATAGGCTACCGCACCAATCAGGAAGGTGTCCGCCAGCTTTCAGAACTTGCTGGAGCCGACGTGGAGATTCTGGCCTTCGACATGCCCCACTTCAAGGGAAAGTCAGATGTTTTCCATCTGATGTCATTCCTCAGCCCGGTCGATTCCGATTTGGCCGTGGTCTATTTGCCGCTGATGCCCGTTCGCCTGGTGCAGTTCCTGCAATCGCGCGGCATCAATTTCGTGCATGTTCCTGAGGCGGAATTCGACACTATGGGGTGTAATATTCTGGCGCTCGGCCCCCGCCACGTGATGATGGTGGAAGGAAATCCCGAAACAGAAAGGCGCATGATCACGGCTGGCATCAAGGTCGAAGTGATCCAGGGTTATGAGATTTGCCGCAAAGGCGAAGGTGGCCCCACCTGCATGACCAGGCCCCTCGTCAGGGCTTGAGTTTCGCGCGGACTTTTTCCGAAAATCCTGCGGAGGCCGACCCATCGCCATGCTCAATCAAAGGACGGCGGATGAGCGATGGATTTCGAACCGCCAAATCCACGGCGCGGGCTTCATTGAGATTGTCCGTGTCCACCGGCGCAAGCCCGCGCCAGGTGTAGCCCGCGCGATTGATCAGCTTCTCCCAGCCGCCGACGGCAGCTGACCAGTTTGCTACCCGGGCGGGGTCAAGCGGGGCGTCTTTCACATCGACAAAAGTGTAGGCAATTTTGCTCTCATCAAGCCAGGCCAGCGCCTTTTGGCACGTCGAACATTTATGCAATCCAAAAACTTTCAAATCCATATGTCACCTGTTGAGAGAAAGCGTCGTGTCCATGAAGGCATCGGCGCCACCGGTAAGCTGATCCGTGAACGCCTTGAACAGGCCTTCGATCATCGCCTTTTCAATATCCCTGACGATGAAAACCATCCGGGTGGCGTGATCATCATCTGGCCAGGCGGGCAGGCGAACCGGTGGATGAAACACATGCTGGACACCATGCAGGACAATGGGCCTGGCCGGATCATCGGAAACATTCACGATGGCCTTCATGCGCAGCATGTCGGCGCCATGATAGGATTTCAAAAGCTCCATAAAAAGCTCAAGCCCCGCCGGGCTTATGGCGCGCTTCTCCGTGAAGCTGAAAGAACGAATATGGGCATCATGGCGCGACACGTCGTGATGATGATGCCTGTGGCGTTTCTCAGCCGTCTCATAGGCTTCCGCCGCCAGCCATTTTCTGACATCAATGGATTTCGTTTCAGGATCAAAAAGCCCCATGTTGAACAGCCGGGAAGCCGTCGCTTCATTGCGGTGCGTGGTGAGCAGCCGCGCGGCCGGATTAAGCTTTCGCAAGCGCGCGATGATCGCAAAAAGCATGTCTTCGCCCTCGCGGCCGGAAAGCAGGTCAACCTTGGTGAGCACGATGCGGTCCGCGACCGAAACCTGCTTGACGGCTTCCGCATGGGCATCAAGCGTGGCCCAGCCATTGAAGGCATCCACAACCGTGACCACACCTTCCAATCGGCAGCGTTCAACCAGGGTTGGCTCGCTCATCACCGAATGCAAAACGGGCGCGGGATCGGCAAGCCCCGTGGTCTCTATGACAATCCTGTCAAATTGGCTGATTTCATTGGCATCGCGTTTGCTGAGGAGATCGTGGATCGTATTGATAAGATCGCCGCGAATGGTGCAGCACAGGCATCCCGATGCCAGCTCGATGATGTTTTCGCCGGACCGTTCAACCAGCAAATGATCCAATCCTATATCGCCGAACTCATTGACGATGACAGCCGCGCGCGACAGCATGTCGTCCTTCAGCAGGGAATTGAGCAATGACGTTTTCCCGGCCCCCAGAAAGCCGGTGATGATCGCCACAGGAATTGGAAACTTGTTCATGCCTCAACTTCCCGTGAACCCAGCAAGCTTGATGCAACAAGAGCGACCAATACAATAAGGCCACCGGCATATTGATTGAGGGTCAAGACCTCGCCAAACAACAGGGCCGCGCAGAGCGTCGTGAGAATTGGCTCCAAATTGTAAAAGGGAGCCACCGTCGATGCCGGCGCAAACCGCAGCGACAGCATTTGCAGCATATAGGCTGCGACATAGACCACCGCGACGCCAACAAGAAAATACATGCCAAGCGCCGTCCCTTGCTCACCTGATATCATGTGCAAGGTTCCATCTCCCGAATAGACCGCCACCAGAAGCGTTGCGGGCCAGATAGCCGCATGGACCAGGCTTCCGAACACCGCAGGCGTGAGATGGCGCGAAATCGAGCGGCCGGTGAGGAATTGCAGAACGCCACCAAGGGCCGCCATAGTGGCCAGGCCGACACCACGGAAATCGAGAGCCGCAAAACTCGGGCCTAGGGCGATCAGCAAGCCAACAAACGCCGCGATCACAATGAGAATGCGCCAGATGCTGGGGAGGTGCCCTTCAACCAATGGGGAAATGAGAACGATGATCACCGGAAATGTGAAGAAGATGATCACCGCCAGCCCAACAGGAATGAATTGCACGGAGGCCAGATAGCTCACGGAAATCACCAGCGTTGCGAAGGCCTGCCCGGCAAATGAACCCCACGCGGCCCTGGGAATGCGAAAACTGCTGCCTTGCAAAACAGCGATGATTGCGAACACGACGGCGATGACTGAGGTGCGGAAAAAAGTGGATTCGACGCCCGGATAGCCATTCTCAAAGGCCCCCCGGGCAAAATTTGGAACCAGCCCATAGATGCTGGCGGCGGCCAGCGCGCAGCCAACGCCCAACCGCGGCTTACTGATCACGGCTGTAAAATCCGGCTGTATTATTTTTTCTTGATTTTTTTCTTGGCGGGCTTGGGTCCGTCGGACCCCTGCGCAATTTGCGGTTTGCCGACAGGTTCCTTGTCACGGGTAAGGGCCGCAATTTGAGCAAATGCCTCCGGAGCCACGACATCGCAAGGCGTGCCCTGCGACCGATAGTTGCTGCATAGCAATTTGCTGGTGAATTGGTCAATGCTCCACAACATCGCGCCATAGCCCGACTTGTTTGGCATGCGAACCACGCCAATTTTTCCCGGCGCATTGATGCCGGTGGGGCCGATCATGCGGCCACGCAAGGTCATGTCGGCCAGTTCCATGGTTTCAAAGGTGCCGAATGAAATGCCCCAGCCGCCAAGCTCGGACACCCGCGCCGCAGTGAAGGGCTGCTTGGACTTGCACACCTGCGCTGTCATATCCGTTGGAACCAGGGCGCCCAATTCATCAGTGGGAATTTTATCCAACTTGAGATTCAGAGTCGCGGTCTTTTGCGCAAAACCATAAACCAGCAATTGATGCGCCGTGTCGGCGCGCGTCCGGCCATTGGGCGCGCCCAGGACAACGGCAATGAGCCTGCGGCCATTCCGCGTCGCAGAGGCCACCAGATTAAATCCGGAATTGCAGACAAACCCGGTTTTCATGCCATCGGCCTCAGGCATCAAGCGAATGAGACTGTTGCGGTTGGCGAGCTTGCGCTTTCCCAGCATCACATGGGCTTGCGAGAAATAATGGCCATGCTCCGGAAATTCCGCATAGATTGTCGAGGCCAGAATGCCGATGTCGCGGGCCGACGTCAACTGGCGGGGGTCAAACAAGCCGTTGGGATTGACAAAATGCGTTGAACTCAAACCCAACTTCTGCGCCTCGGCATTCATGTCTTTGACAAAATTTGGAACCGTGCCCCCGGCGCCCTCTGCCAGAACATAGGCGATATCATTGGCAGAATAGACCAGCAGCGTTTGCAGGGCCAAATCCACCGTGATCGTGCCGCCAGCGGGAATCCCGATCTTGCTCGGCACCTGCGAAGCAGCCAGCGGCGAGACGACAATTCTCTGATCAAGTTTCAGGCTTCCGGCTTTTATTTTTTTGAATACGACATAGGCCGTCATCAATTTGGTGAGCGATGCAGGATACCACGGTTCACCCGCGCGCTCGTGGGAAATGACCTCGCCGGTCGCTGCATCAAACAATATGGACGGGCCCGCATTGACCGCAGGTGAAAACATCAAGCCAAATACCAAGGCCAAGAAAACTGATTTTCGGGAAATTACCGTCAATTTGTACCTGCAAGCATGTTAGAGTTGAGCGCCACAGGACCCGGTGCCGGTGCCCCATTGGTGATTCGCACATTTACACCCAGAATTGTGCTAAAACTACGGCTATGAATCTGGTGCCCTTGGAGGGACTTGAACCCCCACCTCTTTCGAGAGCGGATTTTGAGTCCGCCGCGTCTACCATTCCACCACAAGGGCGCAACCAGTGGGGCCGTGTCTAAAGCGTAGATGCTTGCGCCGTCAACCGGAAAGGCGCTTAAACATCAGAATCATGATCCGAATCTCGAACCTGATTGAGCTGGATGAGCGCGATATTTCCGAATCCTTCATGCGCGCCTCAGGCCCCGGCGGACAGAATGTGAACAAAGTGTCCACCGCCGTGGAACTCCGTTTTGATGTCGCCAAGTCAAGGCTTCCCGAAGATCTGAAGCACCGCTTGAAATCAGTTGCCGGCCGCCAGCTTTCCCTGGATGGCGTGTTGATCGTGACATCCCAGGAACATCGTTCGCAGGAGCGCAACAGGGCGACTGCCCTGGCGAAACTGGTTGAACTCCTGCGCAAGGCCTCAATCCGGCCAAAAAGACGTATCGCGACACGCCCCACAAAGGCTTCAAAAACACGCCGTCTCGATTCAAAATCAAAGCGTTCAACGACAAAAAGCCTGCGCAGCACCAAGCCAAATTTCGACTAGGATATCCATGCTCCGAAAACTCTATGAGTGGACCTTCTCGCTCGCCTCCAGAAAATCCGCGGAAATTTGGCTGGCCGTTATCGCCTTCATCGAAAGCTCGGTTTTCCTCGTGCCGGCAGACGTGCTGTTTTTGCCGATGGCGCTTGCCAGGCCGGAACGCGCCTATCGCCTTGCCCTCATTGCGACACTTGCGTCCACACTGGGTGGCATCGCTGGATATCTCCTGGGCTATTGGGCCTATGAGACGGTGGCGCAACCGGTCCTGAATTTTTATGGCAAGCTTGCGCAGTTTGAAAATCTGAAGACCTGCGCTGGCCAATCCACAATCATGGTGCTGCTGGTCACATCTGGCCTCGCCCATCTGCCGCCAATCAAGATTGTTACAATCCTGGCGGGCGTCGTTCAGGTTAACATGGTCTTCTTCATCCTGTCCTGCATCCTGGCAAGGGGTGCCAGGTTTTTCGCGCTCGCGTGGGCCCTCAAGAAGTTTGGCGAGCCCATCCGCATGTTCATTGAAAAACGCCTGGGCCTGATTGCAATGGCTCTTGCGGCGCTGGTGATTGCACTGTACCTCATCTTCAAATTCTTGGGCACATCCGGACTGGCCGCATCATGCTGAATTATTTGACGCCACAAAGGGCGCTGTCGGCTATTCTCATCGTCGCCACGGCAACAATCGCAGGCGCCTGGATTTTTCAATTCGCGGGCTTCGATCCCTGCCACCTCTGCCTCCTGCAGCGCTGGGCTTACTATGCTGTAATTCCGCTCTCACTTGTTGTGCTGCTGCTGCCGGACACCTTTGCGAAGTCAGGACTTTATCTTCTGGCCCTAATTCTGGCGGGCAGCGCGATCTTCGGGACCTATCACGCAGGCGTTGAGTGGAAATTCTGGCCGGGCCCCGGGACATGCAGCGGCGATGTATCCGGCGGACTGCCCGATCTCACCAAAACAGTGATTGCGTGCGACGAGGCGGCGCTTCGCATTTTTGGAATTTCACTTGCTGGCTGGAACGCGGTTATCTCGATTCTTCTTGCTGGCATTGCCTTCACAGGCGCGAGAAATCAAGGATCGAGTTCCGTATCCCAGTAAAGATAATCCTGCCAGCTCTCGTGCAGGTAGTTTGGCGGAAAATGCCTGCCATTCTTGTGAAGCTCATTGACGCTTGGGCAGTGCGGCTTGTGCGTCGGGAACATCCGGGCTTCATGCGGCAGATAGCCGCCCTTGGTCAGATTGCAGGGCGAACATGCGGCGACAACATTGTCCCACGTCGTGTGCCCGCCCTTTGAGCGCGGCGTTACGTGATCGAAGGTAAGATCGTCGTGGGAACCGCAATACTGGCATGTGAAACAGTCGCGCAGGAAAACATTGAACCGCGTGAAAGCCGGCGTGCGCGAGGGCTTCACATAGGTTTTGAGCGAGACAACACTGGGCAGCTTGAATTCAAATGAGGGGCTGCGCACCACCCGCTCATATTCCGAGACGATATTGACCCTGTCAAGGAACACCGCCTTGATGGCATCCTGCCAGCTCCACAGCGACAGGGGATAGTAGCTCAACGGCCGGTAATCGGCGTTGAGAACAAGGGCTGGGCAGGCTTCCGGCGCAATGGCTGCGTGGTACAATCTCAACCTCTGGGGTTCATCGTCATGAGACTACTATATATCGTGCAACAATCCTGTGAAGGGGTTCAATTTCAGGCCTGAACAAGCCCCTTTTGCCCCCGGTAATGACTCCATAGCAAGCGTGCGGCAACGGAACGCCATGGCCTCCAGGCCTCGGCCATCACCAGAAATGCCTTGGGCGCAGGTCTTTCCTCCAATGCAAACAGGTTTTGCGCGGCAATTTGCAAGGCCAGATCGCCTGCGGGAAAAGCATCGGCTCGCCCGAGTGCTGAAAGCAAATAGATATCCGCAGTCCATGGCCCAACACCCGGCAGCGACATCAATGTTTTCAGAACATCCTCGTCGGCAATTTCCGCGAGCGAATCAAAATTCAGCTCACGCGCCTGAACAGCGCCCGCGATGGCTTGAAAACTCCGCGCTTTCGCGCCCGTCAATCCTAACTTTCGCAGGTCGCCATGATCCATGGCCAGTATGCTTTCCGGTGAAAGCGGATGCAGGTTCGATTTGATGCGCTGCCAGATGGCTTCCGACGCCTGCAATGAAATGAGCTGCTCGGTGACGATCTGAAGCAGGCAAGCCAGATTGTTTTCAACCCGCCGCGCCGAAGGCGTGCCATGGATCGCGACCACCGCTCCAAAGCGAGGTTCAACACCGATCAAGAATTCGGCGCCTCTTGCAACTTCCAATTCAGAGGCAATTGTCAGAGACTTAGAAATCTGAGGCGATTCCCTTCGATTCCCAATCACCATACCGGGTGGGCTCAGGCCCGGCGCGGCCATTGACCTCTTTGGGAGCCTGAGCCTTCTCAATTTGCAAACGCCGACGCTCTTCGGCCTCAGCCAAGGCCCTGAGGGCCTCTGAACTCAATTTAATCTTTTCCATACTTGTCGAAACTCCAAGCCTATACCATTTTAGGGCAATGAATACATTTCGAACAGGCCTGCTTCTCGCGGCCATGACTGGCCTCTTCCTCGCCATTGGCTACCTTATGGGTGGCCAGAGCGGCATGTTGTTGGCCTTCATCTTTGCTGCCGGCATGAACCTCTTCACCTATTGGAACGCCGACAAGATGGTGCTGCGCATGCAGGGAGCCCGTGAAATTGACCGTTCGGCAGCGCCCCAGTTCCATGACATGGTGGCAAGTCTGGCCAGGCGCGCCAGCCTGCCCATGCCAAAAGTCTATCTCATGGACAACCCCCAGCCCAATGCTTTTGCCACGGGTCGCAATCCTGAAAACGCTGCGGTTGCCGCGACGACCGGCCTATTAAAGCTGCTGTCGCCAGAAGAAGTGGCAGGCGTCATGGCCCATGAGCTTGCCCATGTTAAAAACCGCGATACGCTGGTGATGACGGTAACCGCAACGCTTGCCGGCGCCATATCAATGCTGGCCAATTTTGGCTTTCTGTTTGGTGGCCGCGACCGCAACAGCCCTCTGGGGCCGTTAGGCGGAATTGCCCTGCTCATCTTGGCGCCGCTCGCGGCGACTGTTGTTCAACTCGCAGTAAGCCGAACCCGCGAATATGATGCAGACCGTGGCGGCGCTGAAATTTCCGGCGATCCCGCTGCGCTGGCCTCAGCTCTCGTCAAGATATCGAATGCAGCCCAGCGCATTGTAAACCGGGACGCGGAAGCCAATCCCGCCATGGCCCATCTCTTCATCGTCAATCCTTTGTCTGGACAGCGCATGGACAATCTGTTTTCTACCCATCCGGCAACCGAAAACCGTGTTGCCGCCCTTGAGAGAATGGCAGCAGACATGGGTAGATATTCAAACCTCGCTTCGAAAGGCCCCTGGGGCTGATCGGTGAAAATAGACAAAGACGGGAAACCCGGTCTCAAAGCCAGAAGGGCGGCTATAAACCTCCTGCAGGGCGTCACTCTCGATCAGCGCCCGCTGGATCAACTCCTCGAAACGGACCCCGAATTTGGTGCGCTTGAAGGCCGTGACCGCTCTTTCGCCCATGCCCTTGCCGCCACTTCGCTGCGGCACGGCGGTGAAATAAATGCCATACTGTCGCAGTTCCTGGCCAAACCGCTGCCGCGCGCTTCGGGAATGGCGATTGATATTTTGAGCACCGCCGTCGCCCAAATGCTGTTCATGGAGATTGGCGCCCATGCCGCCATTGATCTGGCGGTTGATCTCGCCAAGCAAGACAAGAAGGCCCAGCATTTTTCCGGACTCATAAATGCCGTGTTGCGCAAGGTATCGGGCGAGGGGAAAATCAGCCTTGCGACCTTGAATGGCCCAAAGCTCAACACCCCGGATTGGCTCTGGCAGCAATGGGTCTCAGCCTATGGCGAGAAAGTTGCGCAGGAAATAGCGGCAGCTCATCTGGTTGAGGCACCCCTGGATATTTCTGTCAAAGACAGGCCCGGGCATTGGGCATCGGTGCTGGACGGTGAGTTGCTGCCAACAGGCACCATCAGATTGTCTCTCGGTGAAAAATCATTAACAGGATTGCCGGGCTTCAAGGAAGGCGAATGGTGGGTGCAGGATGCGGCCTCAGCCCTTCCGGTAAAACTGTTGGGCGACATCAAGGGGCGCGCCGTTCTTGACCTATGCGCCGCGCCCGGCGGCAAAACCGCCCAACTCGTGGCGCAAGGCGCTGTTGTCACGGCCGTCGACGATTCCGTTCCGCGCATGAATCGCATGCGTGAAAACCTCAGGCGTTTGGGATTCAACGCGGCCATGATCCTGTCCGATGTTTTGGCAATGCCGACCGGCACGCTCTACGACGCCGTGCTGCTGGATGCGCCTTGCTCCGCAACGGGAACCATCCGGCGCCATCCCGACCTCATGTATTTGAAATCTTCCGATCAGCTCAATGCCCTCGTCGATCTGCAGCAAAAAATGCTCACCCATGCGGCGCTGTCGGTGAAGCCGGGCGGCCAATTGGTCTATGGTACCTGTTCACTGTCGCCACTTGAGGGCGAGCGTCAAGTTTTCAAATTTCTCCGCGCTCACAGTGACTTTGTATTGGATGCCATCCTGCCGTCCGAGCTTGGCGGGCAAAGCCAATTTGTGACGCAAGCGGGCCTCATGCGCTGCCTGCCTTCAATGAAAATTGGCGCCAATTCAGGCTTGGATGGCTTTTTTGCGGCACGGCTCAGGCGGTTAATTTCATGAGCGTTAGCGTTTCGTTAACCATTCCTGCCGCAGAGTCTTCATTCCATATTAACTCCCAAGACGCGGCTTGACATGCTCAATAGCGGAAACACGCTGCGCCTGGACAACTCTTCCAGTTGGCAGGAAATTTTTGTTCGTGGCGCTGCGTACCTTCGAAACTCGGCAATGGGTTTGTGCCGGAGGCCCAGGCACGCCACAGGAATACTGGGCCTCGGCGCCGAGCTCACGCCTCTCAGGTTTGGCGACGCGGCGTTGGCCCATGAAATGGCCCGGGGGAAATTCAGTTTCGGTGGCGAGACAGTCACCGGAATACCGAAACGGATTTTCCACCTTATGCCGGTGAATTCGGTGTGGTCATCCAGCCTGCAAAGCCTCGAGTGGTTGCGCCATTTTGTGGCAAGCGACCAGGAGCTGCACCGGATTGTGGCGCGCTCACTGGTGATGAAATGGGGTGAGCAGGGGAAATCACGCTGGCCTGCCGTCACCCAAATTCGGGCCCTCATGGCGCTGTCACTGAGTGCCCGCTTTCTGGTTGGAGACCATTCTTCAGGTTTCGAAGCGCCGTTCTATGCCCTGATCGAACAGCAGATAAAACGCGTGTCCTCGCGGCGTCCGGCCCTTCCGGCTCATCAGTTTTTGCAGGCGCTGGCATTGCAATATGCGAGCATCGCGTTCCGCACAACCGGCGCGCTGCGTGAAAACGCCCATGCCAGGTTTTGCGCAGTCATCGATCAGGTTATTTTGCCAGATGGTGGCCACGCATCGCGCAATCCTTCTGAATTGCTTGATTGCTTGCTGGACATGATCCCGGTCAGGGACGCCCTTTTCGCAAATCACGAGGCAGTGCCGGAGGCCATGATTGCGGCCATCGAGCGCATGATGCCCATGTTGCGCATGTTGAGCCACGGCGACCATGGCCTGGGTGGTTTCCAGGGTTGCGTCGCAACCCATCCCAACAGGATCAAATCGCTGCTGGAGCACGACAGGGTTCACGGGCGGCCGCTGCTTCTGGCGCCGCATTCCGGCTATTGCAGGTTAAATCACGGCACGGGCGTTCTCATCATGGATGTGGGCTTGTCCCAGCACTGCAACAGCGCTTTGGCTCTTGAGTTCTCTGACGGTTTGCACCGCATATTCACCAACTGCGGCACGCCAAAATCCGCCTCGCGAGCCTGGCAAAAAGCGGCGGCTGATATTGCCGCCCACAACACGCTGGAAGTCGCCGGCTTCTCGCACAGGGCGACAAGCGCTCCCGTGGCGGATGTTGTCAATTCACCGCAAGGCAGCCTGATCAACAGTCATTATTCCATTTCGGGAAAGTCAGCCAGGATTGCCCATGAAAGAAACGTCTTTCTTTCCCAGGATGGCCGTGATTTGCGTGGCGAAGACCGCATTGTCAGCGCGGGCGGGCAAAAGTCCAATTTGAAGTCTCGCGAATACCTTCTGCGCTTCCATCTTCATCCCACCGTGAAAGTTTTGCCCACGTCCAAGGATGGCCACGTGCTTTTGGCGTTGCCCAATCGAACGTCCTGGCTGTTCTCGTCCCGGGGCGGAAACGCGACCATTGAGGAAAGCGTGTTTCTTGGGGGCGAATTTGGCCCCAGAAGAACCCAGCAGATTGTCATCCGGGCAAGCACCGAATATTCCGACAGGGTGGCTTGGGCCTTGCGGCGCAACTCCGCCGACGCAGCGCCGCGACGTCCTAGCTAGTGGTCTAGATATCCCGGCATGCTATGGCCTGTCCAACCAATGGCTAAGGCAGGCTTCCAATGACCAACACAATACGCCGGGCACTACTTTCAGTTTCCGACAAGACCGGGCTGATCGAGCTTGCCAAGGCACTGGTTGCGTTGAATATTGAAATTACGTCAACGGGCGGGACCGCAAAAAGCCTGCAAGCTGCCGGCATTCCAACAATCGATGTTGCAACAGTCACCGGCTTTCCGGAAATCATGGATGGGCGCGTGAAGACATTGCACCCGGCAATTCATGGCGGCCTGCTCAATGTGAGGGGCAATCCCGCCCACGCCGAAGCCAAAGCCCGGCATGGCATCAAGAACATCGATCTGCTCATCGTCAATCTCTATCCCTTTGAAGAAACCGCAGCCAAAGGCCGCGATTGGGATGCGGCGATTGAAAACATCGATGTTGGCGGTCCGGCCATGATCCGGGCGGCGGCCAAAAACCATGCGAGCGTCACAGTTGTCGTCGATCCGGCGGACTATCCGCTTGTGATCTCCGAGCTCCGGACATTGTACGGGCAAACATCGCAAGAGACACGGCGCAGGCTTGCGGCCAAGGCATTTGCCAGAACGGCGGCCTATGACGCCAGCATCGCGGCATGGTTTTCCGGTCAATTGCAAGATACGATGACGGACTATTTTACCACCGGCGGCAAGCGCCTTCAAACCCTGCGCTACGGCGAAAACCCCCACCAGAAAGCCGCCCTCTATGCCAGCCCCGACATCCGCAAAGGCGTGGCCAGCGCCATGCAAATTCAGGGCAAGGAACTCTCCTACAATAACATCAACGACACCGATGCCGCGCTCGACTGCCTGTCCGAATTTGCGCAGGGATCCGATGCGGCCTGCGTCATTGTCAAGCATGCCAACCCTTGCGGCGTTGCCATTGGAGAAATCCCCGTTGAGGCCTATCGCAAAGCGCTGCTGTGCGATCCCGTCAGTGCGTTTGGCGGCATATTGGCTTTCAACCGGGAGCTGGACGAAGAAACGGCCGTGGAAATTATCAAGCTTTTCACCGAAGTGATTGTGGCGCCCGGTGCCTCACAGGCCGCACGCGCCCAGATTGCCGCCAAGAAAAATCTGCGGCTGTTGCTGTTGGATGAAATTCCAAATTCCAGAACCACTGCCACAACCGTGAAGTCCATCATCGGTGGGCTTCTCGTTCAGACCCGGGACAACTGTTCCATTGATGATATGGATTTGAAAGTTGTCAGCAAGCGCCAGCCAACCGAAACGGAAATGCGCGATTTGAAATTTGCCTTCCGGGTTGCCAAGCATGTCAAATCAAACGCCATCATCTACGCCAGGGATGGCGCGACAGTTGGCATCGGCGCTGGCCAGATGTCGCGCGTTGACGCGGCGCGCATCGCCATGCGCAAGAGCGCTGACGCGGCGGCGGCCGCCGGTTTGGACCGGCCGCTGGTTCAGGGTTCCGTCGTGGCATCGGACGCTTTTTTCCCCTTTGCCGACGGCTTGCTCCACGCGGCTGAAGCCGGGGCCACGGCTGTTATCCAGCCCGGCGGCTCGATCAAGGACGATGAAATCATTCGCGCCGCCGACGAAGCGGGCCTTGCGATGATTTTCACTGGAATTCGCCACTTTCGTCACTAGATACTGCAGACAGGGAGACCAACATTATGCTCGTTACCACCACGCACAATGTCGAAGGCAAGCGCATCCTTGACTACAAGGGGCTGGTGGCTGGCGAAGCCATACTGGGCGCAAATCTGTTTCGCGATCTCTTCGCATCCATACGCGATATTGTCGGCGGCCGCTCCGGCTCCTATGAAAAGGTGCTGAATGACGCCCGCGAAACTGCGATTGGCGATCTGATGGCGAGAGCCACTGAACTCGGCGCGAATGCCGTTATTGGCGTTGATTTGGACTATGAAACCATTGGAACCAATGGCAGCATGCTGATGGTGACGGCAGCCGGAACCGCCGTCGTCATTGAGTAATCATTCCGGCGCCAGTTCATAACCGGCCCCCGGCAGGACTGGAGGCTTTGTGGGCAGTCCTTCCTGGTCGATGTCAGACTGAAAACTGTGCTCAACCACAGTGAGTTCTTTGCCGGTTTTGGCCTCCAGGAGCCTTAACTTCACTTTGTAAGGCGTATTTTTTCTGATGCCAAATATTCCATCCGTCTCAAACTTGTATTGCAGCTTGCCCGGAAATGCAGGTTGCGTTTCAACATATTTGGTGTCCCGGCCCGGCAAGTCAAAACTTGCCTCCAGCACACTGCCCTCGGGCAATGTTCGCAGTTGGCGCGCCACGAAGCCATAAGTCGCCTTGGAATAGCGCAAGTTGAACATGAACCCGCCCCCAACGATCTTGAGATAGGGCTCGTCAACTTGTTCCTCGCAGGCTGAAAGTGCCGAGGCAAACATCGCCTTGAAGCCGAGTATCAGGCCCATGGAGAAATTGACACCACCATAGGACGTCGAGATGATCCAGCCCGAGATGCTGGCCAGCGCCGCCGAGCCAACACAAGTCCAGCGCAGGACAGCCACGGTGTCAACGCCACTCAGCCTTGCCAGCCGTTCCGATTGCGAGCAGGCGTTCCAAACCCGCCCGATTGCGGAATGTTTCATGACGGCCAGGACAATTGCGATCGCGGCAATCGATGTCGCGATGGCGGCAACGGACACCAGGCCGATCTGGACCGGAAAGGGCCCGTCGTAAATTCTGACCGCAGCGCCCTCAAGCACGGGCGGCAGCCACAGGTCACGGTTGCCCGATTGAATCCGCATGACTTCCTGCAAAGCAATGGAAACACCAATGGAGCCGATCATGAAAGCCTGGGCTGATCCTCTGATTAGAGGCGCGAAAACATGGGTCGCCGCTACCCGCCCCAGGGCCGCCGCGCACAGCATGGCCAGCATCAAGGCCCCGGCAAGTGTCATGGCCGCTTCTTGCCCCGCCAGAAGTGCTGCGAGGCCCGCATAAAGGGCGGCAAACGCCGCATACATGGTGAAATCGCCAAAGGACAAAAAAATCTTGCTGGTGATGCCCTGCACCAGCGCATAGGCAACTGTCAGCGGCACATAGAAACTGGCGATAGTCAGGGCATTGAGAAGCTGCTGCAGCCAATAGCCGAATGAATGAGCGAGCATCTTGGTCCTGATTATATTCAGCCTTGGATCGCCCACCTTGCTCCATTAAGCTGCTGCCTGACAAGAGTGGTCGTGAATGAGCAGACTTTCAACAATTGGCGTAGACGCTGACGACACGCTTTGGCAAAGCGAGCAGTTTTTCAAACTGTCGGAAGCGCGCTTTGTTGAGCTTTTGGAAGACTACGCGGGTGCCGATCACTTGAAGGAACGCCTGCTGGAAGCCGAGAAAAGAAACCTGAAGTTCTATGGTTTTGGCATCAAAGGTTTTACGTTGGCGATGATTGAAACCGCCATCGAGGTGACCGGTGGCAAAGCGCCTGCATCCACCCTGCAGGAAATCCTGAATGCCGGGCGGGAGATGAGCAGCTACCCCATCGAGCTTCTTCCCCATGTCCAAGCGGGGTTGAAGATATTGGGCGGGGCCTATCGTCTTGTTCTCATCACCAAGGGCGACCTCTTCGACCAGGAGCGCAAACTGGCCCAGTCGGGCCTCGGCGACTTGTTCCACGGCATTGAAATCGTCAGCGACAAGACGGCCGAAACCTACAGGACCATATTCACGAGGCATGGCCATGGTCCCGGGCGCGCCATGATGGTTGGCAATTCCCTGAGGTCAGACATTGTGCCAGCGCTATCAGCCGGAAGCTGGGCTGCATTCATCCCCCACGCTTTGACATGGGCGCTCGAGCACGCGAATGCGCCGACAGATCACCCGCGCTTCAAACAGCTCGAGCATTTCGGCGAAGTGGCCGATTTTGTAATGAGTGTTAAAGAA
>JANMHO010000206.1:0-3550 GCA_031375195.1 Rhodobiaceae bacterium | reverse complement strand
TCAATCCGTCAAAGGCAAAATTCTGATGATGCGCGAAAGCCGTGGGTCCGGCAGCGCCTCAGGCGGCCTCGCCGAAGCCATCCGCCTGGGCACTGGCCCTGCCGGAATAATCCTGGTTGAACCCGATATAAATCTGGCCGTCGGCGCCCAGGTCGCCGAAACACTTTACGGCAAGTCCTGCCCGGTCATAGCCATTTCGCCGCAGGATTTTGCAGCGCTTTCCAGACGCGCCCACTTGCATATCACCAATGAGGGCGTAGAAGCAGCCCCATGAAACTGGCATCCATCACCCAAAGACTCAGCGGGCTTGGCTCCGACAAATGGGCCGTCCACATCGAAGGTAAGCGCCGCGCTGGGGCTGGCGAAGACCTGATATTCCTGTCCATCGGCGAGCCCGACGCGCCGCCGCCTGCGGCCATCATGGATGTGGCCAACGCCCAAATGCGCGCCGGGCGCTATAAATACGCCGCGTTCCGTGGCGAAACAGGGCTGCTCGAAAGCCTCGCGGCGCACTACACAAAAAGCACGGGCCGCACCGTCGGCACGCGGCAATTCATCTTCCTGCCCGGAACCCAGACAGCCCTGTTTGTCGCCATGCAGGCAACCGTCGAAGTGGGCGATGAAGTGCTGATGGCCGATCCCTACTACGCCACCTACGAAGGCGTGATTGCGGCGGCGGGCGGAATTCCCGTGCCCGTAACCGTCGATCCCGACCACGGCTTCCATTTGAAAGCCACCGACCTTGAGCGCGCCATCACGCCCAAGTCCCGCGTGCTGCTGCTGAACACCCCAAGCAACCCCACGGGCGCCGTGCTGACACGGGCTGAAATTGCGGCCATCGGCGACGTCTGTGAACGCCATGGCCTGTGGATCGTGTCAGATGAAGTTTATGCGTCCATGACCTATGGCAACACGGTGTTTGCCTCGCCCTTTGATGTGCCGCGCCTGGAAAAGCGCACCATCGTTGTATCCTCGGTATCCAAATCTCACGGAATGCCCGGCTTCCGCTGCGGCTGGCTTGCGGCCTCGGAAGATTTTTGCGAGCAGGTTTCGCCCTTGACCGAAACCATGCTGTTTGGCTCGCAAGCCTTCCTCGAGGATGCGACAGCCTTCGCGCTGGCCAATCATTTCCCCGAAGTCGATGCCGCAAAAGCGGCCTACGAGGCCCGCGCCCGCGCCCTGGTTGCCGGTCTCAGTGCAGCCAAAAACATTTCCGCCCACATGCCCGAAGGCGGCATGTTCGTCATGGTCGACGTGCGCAGGACCGGGCTAACCGGCGAAGCCTTCGCGCAAAGATTGCTCGCGCAGGAAAACGTCGTCACCATGCCCGGCGAAAGCTTTGGGCAGGGCGGCGCAGGCCACGTGCGCGTGGCGCTGACGGTCGATGAAGCGCAGATTGTGGAGGCCTGCAAACGCATGGTGCGCGTGGCTGGCGCGTGTCAGGCCACCTGATAGCCGAACTCCGCCGCCTGCTCCGCCAGCCATTCCCAGAAGCTTTCCGAAAACCCGCGGAACACCGATATCTCAAACACGTCAGCGCCCACCCGCGTCAGATGCACACCCACATGGGCCATTTGTGTGACAGCGCTCTTGCTAACTTCGAAAACGCTTTCATGCAGGTCAACCGGCGTGCCCTTGCACAACACCTGCCGCGCCTTGGGGCCTTCAATGCGAATGATCACGCGGCCATGGCTTTGATCCGAGCAGGACGCAAGGCCTGCGAGTTTCTTGGCAACCGCTGGATAGTCCGTATCCAGAACATAATACTGCTCGAAACCCGCCCACTGCGCATGCATGCCCTTGAGCGCCGCAGCCAGCGCCATGGCCTTTCCTTTCCGCGCAATCACCGAAACAATGTTCACCGGATGCCGCACTGAGAGCGTCACACCGGGCGCACCCTTTTCGACTCCGAAGCGGCCCTGAATGGCGATCTCGGCCAGTGGCGAAATGCGTTTGACGGGATCAGGCATGAAGGCGCGCATGCTCCCTGTCAAAATGCACGGGATCGCAAATCTGGCCAAACATGTGAATGTTGCGAAGCCCGTCGAAAATCTTGACAACCTCGCCGTGCCGCGCCCGGCCATTGGCAACCAGCGCCAGCCCCAGCCACATATTGAGCATGGGCGACCATGCAACCGAGGAAATGTACCCTTGATCCGCCGCCATCGAAGGCGCGTCATTCTCCTTCAAAATATGCGAACCCGAACGGATCTTGTCTCTCACGTCACAGGGCTTGATGCCCACAACACAGTGGCGATTTTTGTCCGTGAGGCCTTCGCGCTGCGCCATCATCCTGCCGATGTAATCCTTCTTGGACGACATCATCTTGCCCAAACCCAGGTCCGCCGCCGTCGTGGTTCCGTTCAATTCACCACCCGCCACATGGCCCTTTTCAATCCGCATGATGGACAGCGCTTCAACACCATAGGGCGTCACGCCAAATTCCTCGCCAGCCTGAATGAGCGCGCGCGCCGCCAGATTTCCATAATCGGCAGGCACCGCCAGCTCATAGGCATGTTCGCCCGAAAATGAAATGCGGAACAGCCGCGCCGTCATGCCGCCCAAAATCGTGATATTCCGCGCCGCCAGATAGGGAAACGAAGCATCGTCAAGTGTCACCTTGTCAACAATCTTCTGCAGCGTGGCGCGCGCTTTCGGCCCTGCCACCGCCATCTGGGCCCACTGCTCGGTGACCGATACATACTGCACATCAAGCTCCGGCCAATGGGCCTGATGGCAAAATTCCATGTGGGCCATTACGCGGGCCGCATTGGCGGTGGTCGTTGTCATCAGGAAATGATCAGGCGCCAGACGCGACGTGGTGCCATCATCAAACACGATGCCGTCCTCGCGCAGCATCAGACCGTAGCGCGCCTTGCCCACATCCAGCGTCGTGAATGTATTGCAGTAAAGGCGGTTCAAAAACTCCGCCGCATCGGCACCCTGAACATCAATTTTTCCCAGCGTTGAAACATCGCAAATCCCGACCTTTGTGCGGGTGGTGATCACTTCGCGCGAGGCGGAGGCAAGCCAATCCTCGCCGTCGCGCGGAAACCACGAGGAGCGCATCCACAAGCCGGTTTCAACGAACACTGCCCCTTGTTCTTCCGCCCATTCATGCAGCGGCGTCTTGCGAACCGGTTGAAAATGGGGACCCACAAACGGCCCGGCAAGCGCGCCAAATGAAACGGGCGTGTAATAGGGCCGGAAAGTCGTGGTGCCCACCTGGTCCATGGTGCGCCCCGTGGCTTCCGCCAGAATGGCAATGGCATTCACATTGCCAAGCTTGCCCTGGTCCGTTGCCATGCCAGCCGTGGTGTAGCGCTTGGCCAGCTCGATGTCGCGGTAGCCTTCCCGCGCCGCGAGCGGCAAATCTTTCGCCGTGGCGTCATTCTGGTAATCCACAAACGCCTTGCCCGTTGATTGTTTCACCCACCACAAAGGCGTTACCGCAAAAGCCTCATCGCGGCATTTGGGAACCGCAGGTGTCTTGCCCTTCAAGGTTCCGGCTCGCGCACCATCGGCCAGGCATTGCGACAGCAGCATATGG
>JANMHO010000199.1:0-2811 GCA_031375195.1 Rhodobiaceae bacterium | reverse complement strand
GTGAACAAGCTCTATGTCCGCGATCTCATCGATGCGAACCAGGAGGATCGGGCGGTCTCCGGAAATTCCCTGGGACCAGAGCGCCGACTGCGGTCCCATGCCCTGCAGCAGGGTTTTCGCGGACGAACGCAATGTTGCATTAGCATAAATGAGATGGCTAGCCAGCACCTGGTAGAGATGCGCCTCTTCGGTGCCAATGGACAGATGGCGCAATTGAATCTGCGCCTGCGTCCAGGCAAGCATGAGCGCCCGGTCATAGGCAGCAGCCTGGCGATGCCGGTCAACAAGGTCGAGAACGGCCTCGCGCGTATCCGCCGCCACCGTCCAAATCGTACAGCGAACCTGTCGCCCCGCAGGTATTCTGACTGTCTGGCGCATGGCAAATACCGGATCAAGAACCGCGCCAACGGAGTTTGAGAGCTTTTCACCGCCAGTCACGGCCGCCGGCAGCCGCGCGCTGTTGGAAATGCCAAGGAAGCGCGCGCGGTCCGTTTCGAATTCGAAGTCCCCAATGGTGGGCCCTTGCACGAGCATGAATTGGGCCATCCAGATTTCCGGGTCGCCAGGCGACCTGCGCCGGCGGGTGGCAAGAAGCGTTTGAATTTCGGGAATGTAGTGTGTCTCAACGAACATCTTCGAAAAGGCCGGGTGCGCCGTATCGGCGGCGGGCGGAGCCAGAACCAGCTCGGCGTAGGAGGTGAATTCAATGTCGCGCGCGGTCAACCCGGAATTCACGATGGTGACCCGCCGCGCCTCTGCGCTGTCCTCCGGCGAAACGACACATTCAAGTGTCGTGGTAAAATTTCCATCCACGCGAATGAACTCGGCCTTGTCCTCGGTGAATGAAGCAACGTAACTGTCTGCGGCGGCGGCTACAGGCATATGGCCTGCCGACCACATTTTGCCGCTTTTGTGATCACGCAGGTAAATAAAGAAACCCCAATTGTCGCAAACGCCATCTTCGCGCCAACGTGTCAGGGCCTGTCCGTTCCACGTGCTGTATCCAGCGCCTGCCGCCGTGATCATGACACTGTATTGGCCGTTCGAGAGAATATGAGTGGCGGGTGAGCCCATGCGCCAAATACCGAACGTCCTGGCCGTTGGCGATACGACATCCCGAACAGCCACGCCGCCTCCCGACGCCCCTGCCCTTGCATATGTCGCCGGAACATCGCGGGGCGCACGCTCTTGCAGCAACAACTCGCTTGCCCGCACCATCGGCTCGGCATGAAACCTGTCACGCATTTCACCGTTCTTCACGGCATTCAGGATGGCGACAATCGTCATGCCCTGGTGATGGGCAAAGTAAGCGTGCACGACGGCGACAGACTCGCCCTTTCGCAACCGCGCCGGCGTGTAGTCCAGTGCTTCGTAGAACCCATATTCCCCACGGCCGCCTTCGCGGGCCAGCCGTTCGTAGTTCTTGGCCGCCGAACACGGCGCCACCATTGCCGCAAGGCCGGTCGCGTAAGGTGATATGACGGTATTTTCCGAAAGCCCCCGCTTCAGTCCCAGTCCCGGCACGCCAAAATTCGAATATTGATAGGTGAATTCGATATCGCGCGCGTTGAAGGCGGATTCAGAGATGCCCCAGGGAATTCCAAACGCATCAGCATAGGCGATTTGACGAAGCACCACGAGCCGGGTGGTTTGATCGAGCAAGCCGGCGCTCGGAGCGCGCATGACGAGGGATGGCATGAGATATTCGAACATTGAGCCAGACCATGAAACCAATGCGGCGCCCCCCTTGAGGGCCGTCACCGTACGCCCAAGCCTGAACCAGTGGCGTGTTCGCAAATCGCCTTTCGCAATGGCAAAGAAACTTGCCAGCCGCGCTTCGGAAGCAAGCATGTCATAGCAACTTTCGTCACGCATGGCCTCGGCCACGCGGTATCCAATCGACAGGAGCAGGCGTTGCGGGTCGAGCAGAAATCCAAATTCCATTCCAAAAGCCAGTTCCCGCATGCCGGAAGTAAGATTTTCCAGCTTTGTCCTGCGCGCGATCTGTTCCCCCGACAGATCCTTGAAATGGCTTTCCACCGTTTCACGCAGCACAACCGCCCACGACAGCAATTGCCCGCTGGCGGCCATGCCGATCTCGGCGTTGAGCTCTTCCGCCGTTGCGTGAATGTTGCTGGCCTGGACCGCAAATTCGATAAGCCGGACCGAAATATACTCGGGCGTCTGGTGCGCCTTGTCGAGGGATTTTCTGAGGGCTGCCACTTGCAATTCAAATTTTTTGCGGACCGCGTTGAGCTGGCGCCGGTCGTTGGGGATCGCGGCCAGGTCTTGCTCGAGAATCTGGAGGACATCCTCAATTCCATCAAGACATCCATCGACGTTGTCGGGGTTGGCAATCCACTTGGAGCAAGAGTTCGATAACGCGATCAGATGCCCGGCCAGATTGCCGCTATCGACCGTGGACACATACTTAGGCTCCAGCGGATGCAAATTTGTTGTATCGTACCAGTTGTAAAGGTGGCCTCTGCACTTCTCCATGCGCATGACGGTGGCGAGGGTGGCCTCAATTTTTTCAATCGCGTCGCCCAAGCCAATCCAGCCAAATTCCCGCGCGCTGGCCACGGACAGCAAATAGAGGCCGATGTTTGTTGGCGACGTGCGATGCGCCACCAGCGGCTTGGGGTCTTCCTGAAAATTATCCGGTGGCAGCATGTTTTCAGCCGCAGTGACAAAGGTTTCAAAAAATCTCCACGTGCGCCGCGCCACCACCCGCAATATTCCGCGGTCATCGGGAGATGACTCCAAAGCATCCTCCAATTTTGGCGAGCGACTCATGTACAGGGCTGCCGC
>JANMHO010000118.1:0-6316 GCA_031375195.1 Rhodobiaceae bacterium | reverse complement strand
GCCACGCGCACATTGTAATAGCCGGCCTTCTGGTAAAGCGCCAAAACCCGCTGCGTATCGCTTTGCACCTGCGCGCGCGTAAATATCATGCGCTCGCGGGCTTCAATTTCCTTTTGCAGGGCCTTGTCGTCAATCTTGCTGTTGCCTTCAAAATTCACCTGATTGATCAGGGGGTTTTCGACAACTTTGATGACCAATGCACTGCCACGCTGGAACATCTGCACATCGGAAAACAAGCCAGTCTGGAACAAAACCTTTATGGATGCATCAATCTTTTCCGCATCAAACGCATCGCCTTGGGAGAACTGCAGATAGGAGAACAGCGTGTCATTCTCGACCCGTTGGTTGCCTTCGATGACTATTTTCGAGATTGTTTGCGCATGGGCCTGCGGTGTCCAGGTATCAGGCAGCACAGCTGGAGCAAACAACGTCAACAAAAGCGTCAAAAGTCCAACAAAGAAAATTCTGCTATGCATCCACCCGGCCAATCTTCATATTGCTAACCGCCCCAAATCATCTGTCCCGCCCAAGGGTCTTTTTAATGACTTTGCCCCACATTGCAAACAAAAGTTCAATTACTTGCTATCCACCTGTTATCATTGTGAAAACTCGTGTCAAATCATTGCCGAAACCGAACGCCATGAGCATGACGACAAGCGATAGGCCGACTCGAAATCCCCACTCCTGCGCCTGTTGCCCAACCGGTTTTCCGCGGACAGCTTCAATGGCATAGTAGACCAGGTGGCCGCCATCCAGCATCGGGACCGGAAACAGGTTGATGATGCCAATGCTGACAGAAAAAAACGCGATCAGGCCCATAAATCCATAGACACCCCTGGATGCGGCATCGCCCGCCGCTTTGCCCATTGAAATCATTCCACCGATTTGCTTGGCGCTTTCCTCTCCCTTGAATATCTTGCCCAAAGACCCGAAGGTGAGCGAAACAATCTGCCAAGTTTGCTCGGTCCCCTTCGCTACAGCCTCAGTGAATGGCAGCTTGCGCATGGGCGTAACGCCATCCTTGTTTTCGATTTTGATCCCCAGCCGGCCAATTTTGACTGTGCCTCCAAATCCATCCGATTCCACCTTGATCTCGGGCACTATCTTCAAGGTGATGGGTGTTCCGCCGCGATCAATCTGCAAATCGAGCGTTTCTCCGCCCCGGAACTGCACCGCCCGAACAAGGTCGTTAAAGGTTTCAACAGACCTGCCATCAACGGCCGTGATGAGGTCGCCTGGCGCAATGCCAACTTTCTCAGCGGCACTTCCAGCCACCACGCTTTGCGCACGGGGCTCCGTTGTTGGTATCCCGACAAACGCAAACAGCCCGGTAAACAAAGCAATTGCCAAAATGAAATTGGCCATGGGACCTGCAGCCACAACAGCCGCCCGCTGCCAAACTGGCTTGCCATGAAAATTGCCTTCCACAATTGGCTCGGAAGTTGCCTGCGGCAGGCTCGCCGCGTTGGCATCGCCCCTGAACTTTACATAGCCACCAAGTGGAATCCAGCACACCTTCCAGCGGGTGCCTTGGCTGTCATGCCAGCCAAAAATTTCGCGTCCGAAGCCGATGGAAAAGATTTCAATATTGACGCCGCACCAGCGGGCGACGAGATAGTGGCCAAGTTCATGGATGAAAACAATTACAGTTATCGCCACGATAAACGGAAGCAAATAGCCGGCCGGCGCCGACAACACGTCCATAATGCTCATGTCAAATCCATCCCGCATTGCATTGAACAACCGTGTCCTTTTCCGCCGGCCGCGATGATTCAACCGCCATTAACCACATAACTTAGGATGTACGTCAACAATTTGGCGAAATATGGTTACCAAATCAACAGGCCCTGGGCCGCGTATTCCCCGTTTTGCCGGAAAAACCCAATCAAAACAGCGGCAACCAATACGGCAACCAATCCATCCACCCGGTCTATGACGCCGCCATGGCCTGGAATGAGCTGGCCGGCGTCCTTGACATTGAAGGATCGCTTCAGCGCCGACTCGAACAGGTCACCCCCCTGCTCCACAATAGCCAGCGCCCCGGCCAGCAATATCAACATGATAACGCTTTCAAGTTGAGCGAAATAGGCAAACCCCGCCGAAGCGATTGCGCTGCCGGCAATAGCGCCTGCAAACCCGGCCCAGGTTTTCTTCGGTGAAATCAGGGGCGCCAGTTTTGGCCCGCCAATCATGCGTCCGGAAAAATAGGCGAGGGTATCGGCTGACCATACAATAAGACATATCCAGAATATGGCCAGCGCGCCAAATTCACTGTCCGAGCGCAGCACATTGAGGGCCATCACCGGAAAACCAACATAAAAAATGCCGAGATGATTCCAATGGCTGGCCGCCGCATCTTTGCGCCACACAATGAAAGACGAAGTGGCCGCCAGCACGATGACAAGAAGAAAAACCACCGGAATGGAAAACACGTTGGGCGCCAGCGTTCCAGTCACAGCCGCCCCCACGTGCAACAACCGCTGAAGCTGATGTCCGGGGTGAACAATGCGCGCCCATTCATGCGCAATCAGATAGCCCAGCAACAGCGTGAAAAGCTGAAACCATATTCCGCCAAGCCATATGCACAGCAAAACCGCGGGGATCAATACGGCTGCCGAACCCGTGCGAACAGCCAGATCACCCCACTTCGCACTCATGCTGTTTGCGCCTCGATACCGCCAAAGCGGCGATCTCTCTGACGGTATTCATCCAGAGCGCGGGCAAATATCTCAGCCGTAAAGTCCGGCCAAAACTCTTCGACAAAAACAAATTCCGTATAGGCCGACTGCCACAAAAGAAAATTTGAAATCCGCTGTTCCGCCCCGGTTCGGATGAGCAGGTCCGGATCGGGAATTCCAGCTGTATCCAGATGTTGGGAAATGAGGTCCGGCGAAATTTCTCCAGCCACAATTTCACCAGTTTCCACTTTCGCCACGATAGCGGATATGGCGCGGCTGATTTCCTGCCGGCTTCCATAATTGAAGGCCACGACCAGATTGAGCCCGGAATTTTCACGTGTCAGCCGCTCCGCATCGTCGAGCAGCGCGATCATCGCCGGCTCGAGGTTTTCACGCGATCCGATAACTTTTATCTTCACGCCGGCCCGATGCAGCTCTGCCACATCCTGCCTGACAAAACGGCGCAACAAATCCAGCAGGAATGAAATTTCAGCCTCGGGCCGCGACCAGTTTTCTGAACTGAACGAATAGATCGTAAGAAACTCTATCCCGAAATCCGCGGCGGCTTTGACGGCGCGGCGAAGCGCATCAACACCTGCTTTATGACCTGCCGACCGAGGCAGCCCACGAAGGCTTGCCCAACGCCCGTTGCCGTCCATGATAATGGCGACATGGCGGGGACAGCGCTCACGTGACAAAGAGGGGGTCAAACAGTCCCCCTCAAACCTGCATGATTTCTGCTTCTTTGGATTTCAAAGCAGCATCGATTTCCTTGATGGTGTCATCTGTCATCTTCTGCGTTTCTTCGGATTTTTTCTTGTGTTCATCCTCGCTCATCAGATGCTCTTTTTCCAGGGCCTTGAGCTGATCCATGCCATCGCGGCGCACATTGCGAACGGCAATGCGGGCCTTTTCAGCATACTGGTGGGCAACCTTGACCAGTTCCTTACGGCGGTCCTGCGTCAGATCCGGCATGCGCAGGCGAATGACTTGTCCTTCAGTTTGTGGGTTGAGGCCGAGGTTGGAAGCGTGAATGGCCTTCTCAACCGCAACCACCAGGCCCTTGTCCCAAACACTGATCTGCAGCAGACGCGCCTCAGGAACTGCAATCGAGGCCACTTGGTTGAGCGGCATCATCGCGCCATAGGCGTCGACATGGATTGGCTCCAGCAACGCCGAAGAAGCGCGGCCCGTGCGCAGGCCCCCGAAGTCATGGCGGAGTGATTCCGTGGCGCCATGCATGCGCCGCTTGATTTCGGCCGGGTTAAATGGAACGGGTTGCGCCATGGGTCAATCCTTCGTCACAATGGTAAATCGTCCAGCGCCCTTCAAGACTTGCAAGACGGCGCCGGGCTCGCGAATGGAAAATACAATTACCGGAATCCCGTTGTCCCGCGCAAGGGCGATTGCGGCGGGGTCCATGATCCGCAAATCCCTGGCCAATATGTCGTTAAACGTAATTTTATCAAAACGCTGGGCCTTGGGATTTTTCTTGGGGTCTTCGGCATAAACGCCGTCCACACTGGTTCCCTTGAGCAATGCATCGCATTGCAGTTCAGCGGCGCGCAGCGCGGCCCCCGTATCCGTGGTGAAAAACGGCAACCCAGTGCCCGCCGCGCAGATCACGACCCGCCCACTTTGCAAATGGTGGATGCCCTGGGCGGGGGAATAGGTTTCGCAAACCGTCGGCATGGCAATGGCCGACAACACACGGGCATCAATGCCCTTTGACTTCAACACACCCTGCATGGCGAGCGCATTCATGATCGTGGCCATGATGCCCATGTGATCAGCGCTCACCCGGTCCATGCCCCGGGCAGCGCCCGCCAAGCCCCGGAATATGTTGCCGCCGCCAATGACCAAAGCCACTTGGGCGCCCGATTTCACACAGGCGATAACCTCATCGGCCACCCGCGCCACCGTATCCAGATCAATGCCAAAGGGCTGGTCCCCCATCAGCACTTCGCCGGAAACCTTGAGAAGAATGCGTTTGTAACTGATCATGGTCCTAGCCCCCTATCGGCCTGTTTTTAATGGCTTGCCCACCGATTCGTCTTAGGAGATTTTTCACCATGAGCAAACTGTTTTCCCCAGTCCGATAGTGCTTAACCAACCTATAGGACATGCCCCATTAGCCTCTTAAAAAACGGGAGTCATCATGTTGGGATTTCTTTTCAGTCCGGTTGGCCGCATCGGCCGGGGCGGCTGGTGGGCAGGTTACGCGCTGCAATTGGCCATGATCGTTCTGGTTTTTGTGCTTCTTTATGCCGGTGTGGAAACCAAGTCCCTATCTCTGTTGATCGGAACGCTGCTTTTGTGTGTCGCCTTGCTGTGGTGCAGCATTTGCATCACGATCAAGCGGTACCATGACCGCAATAAATCCGCTTGGTGGATTCTCTTTCCGCTCATTCCAATTATTGGACCCATCTGGGCATTTATAGAACTCGGTTTTTGCCCGGGAACCTATGGCGACAATGACTATGGACCAGGCCCCGGCTTGAATATCAAGGACGACCTCGCTGCGATGCTGCAGGACAGCGAATTTTCGGAAAGCTATTCCACTGCCCAGCGCATGCGCCAGTCCACGCCGTCCAGTTATCAGCCACCCAAGTCGACTTACAGCGGCGGCGGCGGCACTGCGTTTGGCAAACGCGGCTAAAAGAAATGGGCCCCGCTACCGGAGCCCACTGACGTCCATGAATTTCGATCAAGCCTGACCGGCGGCCTTGGCCACTTCGGCGGCGAAATCATCAACTGTTTTCTCTATGCCTTCGCCAAGTTGCATGCGCACATAGCCCAGAAGCTTGATGGGTGCGCCCGCCTTGGCGCCAACTTCGCCCAGAACCTGGGTCACAGACTTGGTGCCATCATGCACATAAGCTTGCTCCAGCAAGCAATTTTCCTTGCCATAGGTCTTGAGGCCGGAGGCCACAATCTTTTCCATGACAGCAGCAGGCTTGCCCGCGTTCTTTTCTTCAAGAATTGCCTTCTCGCGCGCCAATGTATCGGCTGGAACGCCAGCCAAATCGAGCGCTACCGGATTGGTTGCCGCAACATGCATGGACAGCAGACGGCCGAAAGCCGCAAGCTCTTCCTTGTTGCCGGTTGATTCCAGCGCCACAAGAACACCAATTTTGCCCATGCCAGGGGCTGCCTGATTATGAACATAGGATCCAATCACACCGTCGCCGACTTTGAGCGAAGCCGTGCGGCGAACCGTCATGTTCTCGCCAATAGTCGCCACCATCTCGGCCACAAATTCAGCCACCGCGTGGTGCGAGCCGGGATATTTGGCGGTTTTCAATTTCTCGGTGCTGCCATCAGCGACAAGTGCCAGCCTGGCGATTTCAGCAACCATGGCCTGGAACTTTTCATTCCTGGCGACAAAGTCAGTCTCTGAATTCACTTCAACAACGGCGCCCGTCGTGCCGGCAATCGCCAAGCCGACGAGGCCCTCTGCCGCCACGCGGGTTGATTTCTTGGCGGCTTTCGCCAGACCCTTGGCGCGCAGCCAATCGGTTGCGGCATCCATGTCGCCATTTGTGGCGGCCAATGCGGCCTTGCAATCCATCATGCCAACACCGGTTGACTCACGCAGGCTCTTGACCATGCCAGCTGTAATTTCAGCCATGATAATC
>JANMHO010000031.1:0-19890 GCA_031375195.1 Rhodobiaceae bacterium | reverse complement strand
GGCGTTGAAGCCAGGCCCTTTTCGCTGCGCCTGAAGGGCGTGGATGTGATGGGGGGAAACAAACCCCATACGCTTTATAGCGCCGTTGAAGAAAGCGCCGAACTTCGCAGATTGCAGTCAACTCATGAGCGGATAGCGCAGGTTTTGGGGCTTCCGGCCGAACAGCGAAAATTTGTGCCCCATGTCAGCCTTGCCAGGCTGCGCGAGCCCGATCTGCTGAGCCTTGAAAGATTTGTGGTTTCGCACAGCCTCTATCGCAGCCGGATGTTTGAGGTGAGCCGGTTTGTATTGTTTTCATCCCGGCCATCCCGGGGCGGAGGCCCCTATGCAGTGGAGGAATCCTATAATCTGCAGGCGATGGCATGAGCGATGCGGTGCTGGCTGGCCCTGAACGGGCCAAGCTATTGAGCGAATTGGAGGGGTGGTCTGAGGTCCCGGGGCGGGACGCCATCACCAAGTCCTACCAGTTCAAGTCGTTCAGCCAAGCCTGGGGCTGGATGAGCCGGGTAGCGCTGGCGGCGGAAAAGCTGGACCACCATCCGGAATGGACAAATGTCTATGGCCGGGTTGGCGTGAATCTTTCCACCCATTCGGCGGGTGGCGTCACCCTTAAGGACATCGCCCTTGCACGGAAAATGGATACTTATTCTAAAACATGATAACTTGACGAAGGCTCAGGCTCACCCCATATCTGGGGCAGGTTTTTTTGGAGGAGATTTCAATGGCTGACACGAGATTTCAAACCCCGGTAAGGACTGGCGCACAAGGCGCGGTTGATCAGGGTTTGCGCAGTTATATGCTGAGAGTTTACAATTACATGGCTGCTGGATTGGGCATTACGGGTGTTGCTGCCTATGCGACATACCATGCGGCAGTTGATGCCGCCGGGGGATTGACAGCCTTTGGCAGCGCAATTTTTCTCAGCCCCCTGAAGTGGGTTGTTATTTTGGCTCCCCTGGCACTCGTCTTCTTTCTGTCGTTTCGCATCCACAAGATGAGTGTTGCGGCCGCCCAAACCACTTTTTGGGTATATGCGGCACTGGTAGGCTTAAGCTTTGCATCGCTCGGTCTTATCTATACCGCAGGCAGCATCACCCAGGTGTTTCTGATTACTGCCGGCGCTTTTGGCGCCCTGAGCCTTTATGGCTACACGACGAAACGTGACCTCGCTGGCTTCGGCTCGTTCCTGACAATGGGGCTGTTTGGCCTCATTCTCGCGATGCTGGTCAATCTGTGGTTCCAGAATTCGATGTTTGACTTGGTAATTTCAGCCATCGGCGTTCTTGTCTTTACGGGCTTGACCGCATGGGACACCCAGCAGATCAAGGAAATGTATTATGAGGCCGATGATGTGGCTGTGATGGGCCGTAAAGCCATCATGGGAGCGCTCCGCCTCTACCTGGACTTCATCAACCTGTTCCTGATGTTGCTGCGTTTGTTCGGCAACCGCGAATAGGAACCCAGAATATCCAGGAAACCCCGGGCGGAAACGTCCGGGGTTTCTTGCTTATGAGATGGCCAAACGGGGTTTGCTGACCAGAACCAGCAACACTTGAGCCAGGTCATGACCGCGCTTGAGGATCAGGCCACCTTGGGCGA
The DNA here is from genome assembly GCA_031375195.1 of Rhodobiaceae bacterium. Classification (GTDB taxonomy): domain Bacteria; phylum Pseudomonadota; class Alphaproteobacteria; order Rhizobiales; family Aestuariivirgaceae; genus Aestuariivirga. Next base: position 18,291 of record JANMHO010000031.1, on the reverse strand, counting down.
TGACAGCGTAGATGCCCTGTTTGCGGGCCAGCGCCGGGTTTTTCACGATACGGTAGAGGGGGTGTTCGCTCGATCTCCGGAAGATGGAAAAGGTGGCCATATCCGCGCCGGAGTCCATGGCATAATCACGCCATTCGCCGCGTGCCACATGCATGCCATAGAGGTTCAGGATCAGATTTAATTCTTTGCGGTCAAACGATATTTGCTGTGGTGGGCTGAACCACTGGGCACCGGCTGATGGCTGGCGCCCGGAATATGGAAATGGAATTATGGGTTCCCCGTCACTCAACCGACGATTCTCCTTCACAATGAAGGGGCAATGATGAACCCATATGGGTTTCTTGGCAAGATACTCAGGCCTGCGATGGCTGGATCAAGTCCCATCTGTTGCCGAAGGGGTCTTGGAACATGGCGACTTTACCATAGGTTTCGCTGCGCGGGCACTCAAGAAACTCAACGCCCGCCGCGTGGCATCTCTTGTAATCCCCGTCGAAGTCATCGGTTTTGAGGAAAAGAAATACGCGCCCTCCAGCTTGACCGCCGACGGCGCGCATCTGTCCGTCTCCTTCAGCCTTGGCCAGCAACAGGCCGGTTTCATGGGCGCCGGGTGGCATTACGACGACCCAGCGTTTTGTTGGGGAGAGGCGCGTGTCTTCCTTGAGGGCAAAACCGAGCGCGCCCACATAGAATGCTATCGCCTGGTCATAATCCGGCACCACCAGGGTTATGGCGGAAATATTCTGCATGCAGCCATTCTTCGCACAAATGCCTTGGGCCTGTCATGGAATTCCGCCTTGCTTATGTTGGGGCTTGATGGCCTGCGGCGGCAAGACGAAAATTCGCAGTTTTGCCGCAATTACATCAAGCCTTCGCCAATATGGCGGATAATATTGGCCGTGTTGCCTCTAAGGCCCGGCTGGAGTTGAGCGTCGGTTATCTCAGCCCCCCAGCCCCCCGGAGCTTCTTATTCGGCCGGGCCCCCAAATCGATGTTTGTTTGTATGAATTGTGTATTCCTGCGACCGGCTCATCACCGGTCGCATTTTTTTGCTGGACTTGACCCGGTTCTTGTGACACCCGATATGCGGGGCAAAATTGTTGTTGGGGCAATGATGGCGAAGGCGGCGAAGAAGACAATCGACAGACCACATGAATTCCAGGCCGAAGTCGCCAAGCTTTTGCATCTCATGGTGCATTCGGTCTACTCGGACCGGGACGTGTTCTTGCGCGAACTTATTTCCAACGGGGCGGACGCCCTGGACAAGCTGCGCTACGAGGCCATCAGGAAACCGGCCCTTTTGGCGGACACGCCGCTTTTGAACATCGTCATCGCCCCGGACAAGAAAACCAAGACCCTGACCATTGCCGACAGCGGCATTGGCATGGGTGAAGATGAACTGATTGACAATCTCGGCACTATTGCCAAATCCGGCACACAGGCGTTTGTGAAAAAAGCCGGCGAGGGGCTCAATCTCATCGGGCAATTTGGGGTTGGATTCTATTCCGCCTTCATCGTGGCGACCCGGGTCGACGTGACATCACGCAAAGCCGGCAGCAAAAGCGCATTTGTCTGGTCATCGGATGGGGCTGGCACATTCACGGTCAAGCCTGCCGAAAAGGAGACGCGGGGAACCGCGATCACGTTGCATCTCAAGGATGACGCCAAGGAATTTCTCGAGGGCTGGAAGATCGAACAGGTGGTCCGGGCCTATTCGGATCACATCGGGCACCCGATCATGCTGGCTGACGGAGAAAAGGACGCCATCCAGATCAATACGGCCAATGCCATCTGGACAAGGCCCAAGTCGGACCTGACACAGGAACAGCACAAGGAATTTTTTGGGCATATCTCAGGAACCTATTCCGATCCGGCGCTGACCATCCACTACCGGGCCGAAGGGCGGCATGAATATACTGTCCTGCTCTATGTTCCTGCTGAGCGGCCATTTGATCTCTATGACCCGGAACGCAAGGGCCGGCAGAAACTCTATGTGAAGCGGATATACATCGCCGACGATGCCCAGCTGCTGCCCGCCTACTTGAGATTTGTGCGCGGCATCATTGATTCGGAGGACATGCCGCTTAACCTGTCGCGGGAGATGCTGCAGGACAATCCGCAGGTTGCCGCCATCCGCAAGGCGGTCACCAAAAAGGTTCTGGGCGAACTCAGGAAATGCGCGGAGAAAGACCCTGAAAAATTCGCCAAGATCTGGGAGGTTTTCGGGCCAGTCATCAAGGAGGGCCTTTATGAGGACATGGCGCACCGGGACCAGTTGTTTGAATTCGCCACATTCAGGACAACGAAATCAGCGGCGGCGCTGTTGAAGGACTACATCGCAGGCCTGAAAGAAAACCAGACGGCCATCTATTATCTCGCTGGCGAGGACGCACTGAAAGCCGCCGCCAGTCCGCAGCTAGAGGGTTACAAGGCGCGGGACATCGAGGTGCTGCTGCTCACGGATCCGGTTGACTCGTTCTGGGTTCGAACCGCGCTGGGCTTTGACGGCAAGCCGTTCAGATCGGTGACGCAGGGTGCTGCCGATCTTGATCTTATCCCGCTGAAGGATGCGCCGGAGAAAAACGGCAAGGCAGACGGGGTGACCGCCAAGCTTATTGTGGCGATGAAGGAAGCGCTGGGCGCCAACGTGAAAGACGTGCGCAATTCGAAGCGTCTTACCGATAGCGCCGTTTGCCTGGTGGCCGACGGGGACCTGGATCGCACGTTGGAGAAGCTTCTGTCGCGGCAGCAGGATTCAGGCGTGAGGGTGAGCGCGCCAGTGTTGGAAATCAATGCGGATCATCCCCTGATCATTGCCCTGAGCAAGATCGCCGATTCCGGCGGCCGGTCAATCTCGCTCGTCGATGCGGCGCAACTGTTGCTGGATCAGGCGCAGGTGCTTGAGGGGGAGCCGGTGGCTGATCCCGCGGGTTTCGCGCAGCGCATGTCTCGGGTGATGACCAAGGCGTTGATGTGACCAGCCCGCAACAGGGGCTCAAATTATCCTCTCCGGGTCTTGTCAAACTTCCAATCCGCAGTTAGTAGCATGGCGCAATTGTAACTGAACAGGAGATCGCCATGACAAGGACCACTACGCGCTGCTGATCCCCGGGCTATCAAGGCTCGGGCCTTGGTAGATAGCGTTACAAGCGCCTGAGGCGCCAATCACACATTAATACTATTCACTGTCAGGCGTTGTGAGCCGCATCGGTTCGCGGGCTTCAATCGCCACGACTCATTAACGCTGTCGCGATGATTATCGCCTCTGGCGAAGGAGACTCACATGGTTTCGTTAAGATCGGACCTATTTTTTTCGGCCCTCGGCGATGCAAAGGACTTTGCCAAAAGGGTCAATCGCCTGCTTCACAATCCGCAGCACGCAAATGCTGATCCGCGGGATGTTCAACGCACGCGCGATGAATTGCGGGTGGCCCGTGAACATGCGCGGCTGATCAGTATCATGCATCGCAACAGGATTTTTTAAGCCGTGGCCATGAGCGTGTTGAATGTTTCAAGCGGCGTGTTGGCACCGCAGACGATGATGCCGACACGCTCATCCCCGTCTGGTTTATAGCGCCCACTGAGCAGGCTGGCGAAGGCCGCAGCACCGCCCGGCTCGGTGACAATCTGTGAGGTGGTCCAGAGAAAGCGCTGGGCATTCCTGATATCATCGTCACTGATGAGGATCACGTGGTCCACGTGTTCTTGGGCGATGGGAAACATCAAGGTTCCGGCCGAGCTGGCTCCAAGGCTATCGGCTGCCAGACCGGAGGGTTTGATGGCAAGAGGCGCGCCAACGCCGAGCGCTGCGTGCAAGGCATTGCAGGTCGCAGGCTCAACGCCGATGATTTTGACTCTGGATTGATACCAGCTTGCCATGCCGCCAATCAATCCGCCGCCGCCAACGGCGATGAGAATTGTATCAAGCGCCGGGGCTTGTTCCTCAAGTTCACGGGCCAAGGTACCGGGGCCGTTCAGGGTTACTTCGGTGTTGTAGGCATGAATGTCCATGGCGCCTGATTGTTTGGCATAGGTTTCACAAAGTCCTAGGCACTCCTGATAGTTGGCGCCGTCCTGGACAATGGTTGCCCCATAGCTGGCGATGCGGGCGACCTTGGCTGGCGATGAAATGCTGGGCACGAATATGCGCGCAGGCACGCCCAAGATCCTTGCGGCATAGGCGACCGCGGCACCATGGTTGCCGCCCGACGCAGCGACGACACCGGCTTTCGGGGCATTGGCGCCAACAAGATTGGAAAAAGCGCCGCGTGCCTTGAAGCTGCCGGTATGCTGCAGCTGCTCAAGCTTGAGACACACGGGTTTTGACAGGCCCGGCACCGCAATATCCATCACGGGAGTTCTCCGAATGAAGGGCGCTATGCGTTTTGCGGTCGCTGCGATGCTGGTGCGATCTAGTGTCATGCTGGATTGTGCAAAGCTCCAATGATGTCGAGATAGGGAAGGTCAAGGCTGCGCGAAATTGCTGTCTCAAGAATGGCAGCCGATAGTTTCAAGGCCTCTGGAGGCGCAAATCGGTTGAGCCTGCTGGCGAGATAGAGGCCCGCCAGAAAATCTCCCGTACCATGGGGCACGTTTGATCTGAGTGGGCTTATGGTTTCGCTGCACCCGTCACGGGTGACGGCAAGGGTCGCCAAATGGTCGTGGCCAACCGGGATTGAAGTTGCGAGAATTTCCGCCGCCGCCAACTTGGCCGCGGCATTGACGGCGTCTTGCCTGTTGGTCACGGCAAGTCCGGTGAGCCATGAAAGCTCAAAACAATTTGGCGTTACGCAGGTGGCCAGGGGCACCAAGTCGTCACGCAGCGCGTTCGCCACATCTTTTGAAACATAAAGGCTGCCGTCGTCGCCCAGAACGGGATCGACGAGAACGAAGAGTTTGGAGCTTCTCTGTTTCATGTCAGCAACGAAACTGGCGGCGGTTTTTATTTGCTCCGCATCGGTGAAATACCCGGTCATCACGCCCACGCACTCCTGCAATACGCCGAGGACTTCGAGCGACGCGAGGATCGCTGAAATTTCAGCGGCAGGCAATTTTACGCCGGAAGGCTTGGCGAGGTCGGGATGATTCGACAGGACGATCGTCGGAATTTGCAGGACATTGAATCCAGCGGCCTGCAGGGCAGGAACCGCCGCCGTATTTCCTACCGGACCGTAGGCCACTTGCGATGAAATGCAAAGAACCTGCCGTGGCATCAGATGACGTTCTTTTCAATGAGGGGTTCATTGCGCGTGACACGCTCATAGCCCATCCGCTTGAGGTCAATGGCGCGGTAGACGCCATGCACGATAAGCTCGGCAACTGCGTTGCCGGCAGCTGGCGCTTGCTGCAGGCCGTGACCTGAGAAGCCATTGGCGAAGTAAAAATTTCGCATCCGTGGATGGCGACCGAGAATCGCATTCTGGTCGAGTGCGTTATAGTCGTAGTGGCCCACCCAGGCATTGACCACCTTGATGGTTTCAAACTGCGGGACTTGGGTGGCGAGGATTGGCCAGATGCGCTCTTCAAACCAGGCGTAATCGACGTCCCAATTCAAGTCGGTTGGCTCCTCGTGTTCTTCCGGCGACAGGCCACAGAGAAAATTGCGGCCTTCAGGGCGGAAATAGATGCCGTGGGGATCGACGGTCAAGGGGGCTCCGCGCAGGGCCTCCGTGGCCGCCGGGCAATCCAAGAGGTAAACGTAGCGTTTGCGGGGGCCTACGGGGAGCGTGATGTTTGCGAGGCTTGCCACATGGCCTGCTCCCGCTCCGGCAGCATTCACGAGATGGGAGCAGGAGAGCTTCTCATTATTTGACAGGGTGAAGGATGCAATTCTTTCGCCAGCCGTTTCAATTGCTGTCAGCTCGTGGGGAATGATCTCGACGCCCAAACCGACTGCCGCTTTGCGGAGCAGGGTCATCAGGGAATAGGGGTCCAACCAACCCTCGCCGGAAAGACCGAAGCAACCCCCTGCGACACCCTCGCCGGACGCCCAGGGAAACCTTGCGGTGAGATCGCTGCCTTTGAGGATGATGTTGTCGGCGCCATTTGCCATCTGCACCCGGTGATTTTCTTCCAAAATGGGCATGCCGCCCTCGGATGCCATGATGAGATAGCCGTTCTCGTGAAAACTCACGTCGGCCCCGGCGCCAAATTCGGCTTTAAGGCCTCGAACAAGTTTCAGGCCAAATCTTGAAAGCTCAATATTTTCAGGCGTTGAAAATTGCTGACGCAGCCCGCCCAGCGACCGGCCGGTGCAGCCAAACTGATAGGTTGTATCCTTTTCAATTACGGCGACGGTTCCTGAAAACCCGTGCTTTCTGAGGTAATAGGCGGTGGCGCTGCCCACAACGCCACCACCCACAATTGCAACATCTACATGTTTCATCAGCTTATAGTGCCGAATAGAACCCGTGCTCACAAGGGCTTGTGAAATGCGAGCTTCACTTATTTTGCGGGTGTGGCTAGATTCCTGCGCGAAGGGGAAGTTTGATGACCAGCAGACCACGCCGCAGTGTTCTTTATATGCCAGGCACCAATGAACGGGCCTTGGAAAAGGCCAAGTCGCTGGCGGCGGACTGCCTTATTCTGGATCTTGAGGATGCCGTGGCGCCGGATGCCAAGGAAGGCGCAAGGCTAAGCGTTGCGAAAGCGGTGAAGACCGGTGGCTATGGCAGGCGCGAAGTGGTGATCCGCATCAATGGGCTGGATACGCTGTGGGGAACGGATGACCTCAGGATGGCGGCTGAAGTGCGCCCCGATGCCATATTGGCGCCGAAGGTTGAAACGCCGGATGATCTATTGAAGCTGGGGAAACTGCCTGCGGGTGTTCAGATATGGGCGATGATTGAGAAACCGCTTGCGATATTCAATGCGCGTGACATTGCAGCGTCCCCGCGGATTTCTTGCCTTGTGCTGGGCACCAATGATTTGCTGAAGGAAACCGGGGCCTCGGCTGCGGGCGGGCGTTTTGCCATTGTTCCGTGGTTGTCGATGGTGGTGCTTGCGGCGCGGGCCTTTGGGGTAGACGCTATTGATGGCGTTTACAATGATTTCAGGGACGAGGCCGGGTTCAAAGCGGAATGCGAACAGGGGCGGGATTTGGGCATGGATGGAAAAACCCTCATTCATCCCTCGCAAGTTGAAATCTGCAACGCGTCGTTTTCGCCTGCCGCCCAAGAAATCGCATGGTCGGCAAGAATCATTGAGAACTTCGCGCTACCGGAAAATGCTTCAAAGGGCGTGATCACGGTGGATGGCAAAATGGTTGAGCGTTTGCATTTGGCCATGGCGGAGCGTACCGTTGAGATAGCGAAGGCGATTGGGTATGTCTAAGACTGGCGGGGGCAATTTTTTTGAAGACTTCGGTCTCGGGCAAAAAATCACCCATGCGACGCCCCGCACGATAACCGAAGGCGACCGGGCGCTTTACACCGCGCTCTATGGTTCACGGTTTGTGGTTCAGAGTTCGGATGAGTTTGCCAAGGCCGTGGATTATCCCCGCGCGCCGCTTGATGATCTGCTGGTGTTTCATATCATCTTTGGAAAGTCGGTTCCGGATATTTCCTTGAATGCGGTTGCCAATCTCGGCTATGCGGAATGCGTTTTTTCGCAGGCGGTTTATTGTGGAGATACGCTGTCAGCGCAGTCCGAAATAATTGGCCTCAAGGAAAATTCATCGGCCAAGACGGGCACGGTTTATGTGCGTACCCGTGGGCTTAATCAGCGCGGCGAAGTTGTTTTGAGTTATGTGCGCTGGGTGATGGTGCGCAAGCGCGATGAGGCATCGCCAGCGCCTGCGGCGCGTGTGCCGGAACTTGCCAAGGTTGCGAAGCTGCCTGCTGCACCCAAAATATCCAACTGGAATTTTGAACATTCGGGCTCGCCCCACCGGTTTGATGATTACGCGATTGGCGAAAAAATTGATCATCTGGATGGCATGACGGTTGAGGAAGCGGAGCATCAGATGGCGGCACGGCTCTATCAGAACACGGCGCGGGTGCATTTCAACGAATTTGCGGAAGCGCAAGGGCGGTTTGGGCGGCGTCTGGTTTATGGCGGCCATGTGATGTCACTGGCGCGGGCGTTGAGTTTCAACGGACTGGCGAATGCCTATCACATCGCGGCCATCAACGGTGGACGGCATGTGGCACCCCTGTTTGCCGGCGGCACGGTGTTTGCCTGGTCGGAGATCAAGGACAAGGCAGCCCTGGCGGGGCGCGATGATGTCGGCGCGCTGCGCATCGTCACGCGGGCGACCCGCGATATGCCGTGTACGGAGTTTCCGCTGGTGGACGGCAGCCCCGGCAACGCCGGTGTCATTCTTGAACTGGATTACTGGGCCATGTGCCCGCGCTAAATCAGCCCGGCATCCAGGAGATACAGCAGGAGTGACACGGTGATGGCCGCAAGCCCTGTTCCAAGGGCGATGGCGGCGGAAACCGCCGGCACGGATTCGCCATAGCGGTGGGCAAAAAGGAATGCGTTGGCCCCGGCTGGCATGGCCGCGAGCAGCACAGCTATCTTGGCCCAGAAGGGAGGCACGAAAATAAAATAGCGCACGGCGAGATAGACCAGCGCTGGCATGACCAGCATTTTCATGACGATGAGGGCGGACATGCCGCTCCATTGGCCTTTCAGCGAATAGCTTGCAAGCGACAGGCCAAGGGCAAAGAGGGCCGTTGGAATGCTGGCATCCGACAGCATCGACAGCATGCGGTCAGGCACAGGATGCAGGCCAAGGCCCGTGTAGCGCCACAGCGCGCCTGAAAGCAGCGCCAGGACTATGGCGTTGCCGGCCAGGCTCATGAAGAGTTCGCGCGCAAGGCTTGCGAAGGAGATGGCGCTGCTGTGGCGCGCCAGTTCCCGGTGAAGGGTGGCTGAAAACCATAGGACAGGGGCGTGAACTGAGATGACGAGGGCAACGGGCACCGCCGCTTCTGCGCCATAGTGGGCCACGGCCAAGGGTGTTCCCAAAAGCGCCAGATTGCCAAAGCCTGCCGCCATGCTGGCGGCCGCACCGCCCGAGGCGGAGAGGCTGTCAAATCTCTGCGACAGAAGAGCGGTCACAATCCAGGTGATTGCAAGTCCGCCAAAAAAAACCAGCCACAGGCCAAACGGCATCGCCTCCTGTGCCTTCATGGTGACCAGGGTGCGGAACAACAGGGCGGGAATCGCCAGGTTGAAGACAAACTGCGTGAGCCCCTTCGCCAGCGCCGGATCGATCAGCTTGAGACGCGCATAGGCAATGCCCAAGGCAATCAGCCCGAAGACGGGCAGGACCGTGTTGATGATCGATTCCAATTAGAGCCAGGGCTGCGAGGTTGCCTGCTTCTTTTCAAAGCTGTCGATCGCGGATGATTTTTCGAGACTGAGGGCGATGTCATCGAGGCCGTTCATCAGGCAGTGCTTGCGGAAGGGGTCGAGGTCGAACTTGACCGTCCCGCCGTCGGGGCCCCTGATTTCCTGATTGGGCAGATCGATGCTCAGCGTGGCATTGCTGCCCCGGTCTGCGTCGTCCATCAGCTTCTTCAAATCCTCCGGCGAAACCACGATGGGCAAGATGCCGTTCTTGAAGCAGTTGTTGTAAAAGATATCAGCGAAGCTGGTGGAGATCACGCAACGGATGCCAAAATCGAGAAGCGCCCAGGGCGCGTGCTCGCGCGATGAGCCGCAGCCGAAGTTGTCGCCGGCCACCAGGATTTGCGCCTTGCGATAGGCTGGCTTATTCAGCACGAATTCCGGCAGTTCCGCGCCGTCCTGGGTGTAGCGCATTTCGTAGAACAGGGATTTTCCAAGGCCCGTGCGCTTGATGGTTTTCAGGAACTGCTTTGGAATGATCATGTCGGTGTCGATGTTGACGATATTGAGGGGAGCGGCAACACCATTCAATGTTTCAAATTTTTCCATGACACAATTCTTTCAGTTCGGGTTTGCGAGATCAACGCCGAGGGTTTCCTCAGCTCCGATCATCAGGTTCAAATTTTGCACGGCAGCACCGGAAGCGCCCTTGCCAAGATTATCGTAAATAGATGTTAGCAGCACTTGGCCGCGCGCCTCATTGCCAAAAACACATAGCCGCATGCGGTTGGTATTGTTGAGGGCTTGCGGGTTCACGGTGGCGGAGCGTTCGGTTGCCTCGAGGGGCGCCACTTCAATGAAGGTGCTTGAGGCATAGGCATTGGCCAAAATTTCATGGATACCGGCAACGCCGATTTTCTTCTTCAGCAAACTCATGAAGAGGGGAACCGTGCCCAGCATGCCTTGCGCGTAATTGCCGACGGCAGGCTGAAAAATCACATCGCCCGCAAGACCCGCATAGAGCCTCATTTCGGCGAGGTGCTTGTGGTTCAGGGTAAGGCCATAGGGCATGTAGGGCGAGGCCTTTGCGCCTGCCTTCTCATAGTCCTCGATCATTTTTTTGCCGCCGCCGGAGTAGCCGGAAACGGCGTTGTAGGTGAGGGGGTGATCAGCGCCCAAGACGCCTACCTCAATCAGGGGCTTTACCACGGCGATGAACCCTTGCGGGTAGCAACCGGGGTTTGAAACGCGAGGCGCGCCCGCAATTTTTTTGGCCTGGGCGGGGCCCAACTCCGGAAAGCCATAGGCCCAAGAGGGATCAACCCGGTAGGCGGTTGAGGCATCGATGACCCGGGTTTTGGATTTTCCATCAATTAGGTTTACCGCTTCTTTGGCGGCCTCATCGGGCAGGCAGAGGATGGCAATATGAACGCTGTTCAGGAGCTCGCGGCGTGCGCCCGCATCCTTGCGCTTATCGGGCGCAATGCTGACAAGCTCAATATCGTTGCGGGTTTTAAGCCGCTCGCGGATCTGCAGGCCCGTCGTTCCTGCCTCGCCATCTATGAAAATAGTGGTCATGGGCCGGGGTTCATACAGGTCCCGACCCACAGGCGCAACGTTCTCGTGGCCAATGATTCTTCCATATGGCAAGCTCCGGGGCAGGAGATTTTGCCAATGACTGCTTCCACCAATCTTTTTGCGCCTGAGACGGATGTTTCAAAGCCGGTCACCATGTTCGGGCCGGATTTTCCGTTTGCCTTTGATGACTGGATCAAGCACCCGGCGGGGCTTGGTTCGGTCCCATCGCACCGTCATGGCGAGGAAGTGGCCATAATAGGCGCTGGCATGGCTGGCATGACGGCAGCCTTTGAGCTTCTGAAAATTGGCTTGAAGCCGGTGATCTATGAAGCGGGCCGGATGGGCGGAAGGTTGCGCAGCCAGGCCTTTGAAGGGGCGGAAGGCATTATCGCCGAGCTTGGCGGCATGCGCTTTCCGGAATCCTCGACCGCTTTCTATCACTATGTGGATATGCTGGGTCTGCAAAGAAAGCCCTTCCCCAATCCCTTATCACCAGCCACGCCTTCCACCGTTGTCGATCTCGAAGGTAAAACCCTCTATGTTGAAAAGACCGCCGACCTGCCACCCATGTTCAGGGAAATTGCGGCTGATTGGGCCAAGGCCCTGGAGGAGGGCGCAGGCTTTTCAGGCCTCCGGCAGGCCATTCGTGAGCGTGACATTCCAGCGCTCAAGGAAATCTGGAACCGGCTTATTCCGATCTGGGACGATCGCAGCTTCTATGATTTTGTGGCGACGTCTTATGCCTTCGCCGACAGGCCATTTCACTACCGGGAGGTTTTTGGGCAGGTGGGCTTTGGCACCGGCGGCTGGGATTCGGACTATCCAAACTCCATGCTGGAAATTTTGCGGGTGGTGGCAACCGATTGCGACGAGAACCAGAGCTACATCGCCGGTGGCGTTGAACAGGTACCGCGTGGGCTGTGGAAACTTTCACCAACCAAAATGGCTCACTGGCCCGGGGGAACGACGCTGGAGTCATTGCACAGCGGCGCGCCCCGGCCGGGTGTCAAAAAGATCGAACGGGCCTATGGCGACAAAATCGCGATCACGGATCGCTGGGGCGACACGAAGCTTTATGATGCCGTGCTGGTCACCGTGCAGAGCTGGATTCTGACGACTTACATGCAGGTTGAGGAGAGCCTGTTTTCGGCCAAGATGTGGATGGCGCTGGACCGGACGCGCTACATGCAATCCTCCAAGACCTTTGTGATGACGGACCGGCCATTCTGGAAAGACAAGGATCCCCACACGGGCCGCGATCTCATGAGCATGACGCTGACCGACCGGCTGACACGCGGCACCTATCTGTTTGACAATGGCGATGACAAGCCGGGGGTGATTTGCCTGACCTATTCATGGATGAGTGACGCCATGAAAATGCTGCCGCTGCCGGTTGAAAAGCGGGTGACGCTGGCGCTGGACGCCTTGAAGAAAATCTATCCCGGCCTGGAACTGGAAAAGCATATCATTGGCGATCCAATCACGGTCTCATGGGAATCGGATCCCAATTTTCTGGGCGCTTTCAAGGGGGCGTTGCCGGGCCACTATCGCTATAACCATCGGATGTATTGCCATTTCAGGCAAGAAAAAATGCCGCCCGCCGAGCGGGGGATTTTCATGGCGGGCGATGATGTTTCCTGGACACCGGGCTGGGTTGAAGGGGCGGTGCAAACGGCGCTCAATGCGGTGTGGGGCATCATGCATCATCTCGGGGGACAGTCGCCGCCGGGTAATCCCGGCCCAGGCGACGTTTTTGATGCCCTGAAGCCGATGGATCTGCCGGATTAAGGCAAGCCCCTGATCAGTAAGGTCAGGCTGGGTTCAGCCTCGGGTGGCAGGATTCCCGCCAGGATGGTCCCCTTTGGGTTGCCATTGCAGGAAGCCCATGACCAGCATTTTGAAACCAGATGCCGACAACGCGGAAAGGTGCATTGCCCGGCGGCAGCGGCTTCTCAAGGACGGAAAGACTGTCTTCAATCAACTGGGTTCTGTGGTTGATTGCACCATTCGCGACTTTTCTGAAACGGGCGCCAAATTGATGTGCAAGGACTGGCGGGCCGTGCCTGCGGAATTCAGCCTTGTGACTTTAACCGATGGCCAGATCAGGGACGCGCGCGTCAAATGGCGCCACAGCAGCCTGATCGGGATTGAATTTACCAGCGCGCCGCGCCGGGCTCCGCCGCGCAAGTGGATTTAAGCGTCAGATCGCGCCGGCAGTTCAGCCGGCTACTGGCAGATCAGGAGGCAGTTTGCCTGGTTTTCGGTCATCGCTTGCGCGGTTGTAAGGCCAACCATGCCGCCCGCGCAAAGCGTCAAAATGACAAGCGCAATGAAAATGCGACGCAGGAATTTTGCGTCGGCTTGAATAGAATTGCTCAATTTTTGCCCTCTGTTAACGCGACCCACGCCAAAACACCCGTGAATCAAACTGCCGCCCTGTTTGTGACATAATACTTAATCAATTATGTATCAACCATTAATAACTTTATTGATTAACGCCCATTCCTGATGTCGACAAAACGCCCGGCAAGGGCTGCTGCTGCGGCCATTTGGGGCGAGACCAGATGGGTGCGGCCGCGATAACCCTGCCTGCCCTCGAAATTGCGGTTGGAGGTTGAGGCGCAGCGCTGGCCGGGCTTCAACTGGTCGGGATTCATCCCCAAACACATGGAGCAGCCGGGCTCGCGCCATTCAAATCCGGCGTTGAGGAAAATCCTGTGCAGGCCTTCAGCTTCGGCCTGTTCCTTTACGAGGCCGGAGCCGGGAACGATCATGGCGTAGGCCAGATTGCCGGCAATTTTTTTGCCATCGACGATCTTGGCGACGTTGCGCAAGTCCTCGATGCGGCCGTTGGTGCAGGAGCCGATCCAGATCACATCAAGCTCAATATCGGTGATTTTCTGGCCGGGCTTCAAACCCATGTAGTCCAGCGCCCGCCACTTGGATTGGCGCTTGCCTTCGTCGGGAATGTCATCAGGGTTTGGCACGGCGCCTGCAACCGAGACAACATCCTCTGGTGAGGTTCCCCAGGACACGATGGGGGGAAGTGCTGCGGCGTCGAGCTTGACAATGCGGTCGAAGCGGGCGCCTTCATCCGTGTGCAGACTATCCCAATAGGTGCGCGCCTTGTCCCAATCCGCTCCCTTGGGTGCCTTGGGGCGGCCCTGGAGATAATCATAGGCCTTGTGGTCGGGCGCAATCATGCCAGCGCGCGCGCCACCTTCGATCGTCATGTTGCACACGGTCATGCGGCCTTCCATCGAGAGATCGCGGATGGCTTCGCCGGCAAATTCAATGACCGAACCGGTGCCGCCAGCGGTGCCGATTTCACCGATGATGGAAAGGATGATGTCCTTGGCGGTGGCGTGAGGCGCAAGCTTGCCGGAGACTTCCACCAGCATGTTTTTGGCTTTTTTCTGGATGAGCGTTTGCGTGGCCAAAACATGTTCAACTTCCGAGGTGCCGATGCCGTGGGCGAGGGCGCCGAAAGCGCCATGGGTTGAGGTGTGGCTGTCGCCGCAGACGATGGTGGTGCCGGGAAGCGTGAAGCCCTGTTCGGGGCCAACCACATGCACGATGCCCTGGCGCTTGTCGCGCTCATGGAAATATTCGACGCCAAATTCCCGGGCGTTCTGGGCCAGGGTTTCAACCTGGATGCGGCTTTCCGCTTCGGCAATGCCCTTGCTGCGGTCAGTTGTCGGCACGTTGTGGTCAACTACGGCGAGGGTACGCTCGGGATGGCGCACTTTGCGGCCCGTCATGCGCAGTCCCTCGAAGGCTTGCGGGGAGGTGACTTCATGGACGAGGTGACGGTCAATATAGAGCAGGCAGGTGCCGTCGTCGGCCTCGTGAACCAGATGATCGTCCCAGATCTTGTCGTATAAAGTGCGTGGGCTTGCCATGGGAAGTCTCAAAATGAAGTTTATGGCCGCTATTTAGCGTGTGCAGCGTGTAAGTCAAATCATGTTCCCGCAGAGGGACCTTGGTTTCTTCCTTCTCCCTCTCTCCGCGATAGCGGGGAGAGGGTTGGGGCCCATTGCAAAGCAATGGGAGGGTGAGGGGCTCTTTCTATACTGAAGCGATAACAGTAAAGTAGATGTTCTATCGAAAGGATTTGCGTTGGGCGAGGCTAAGTCTAGAAGGCGGAACTATGATGAACTTTTGAAGAAGTCACCTTTCTGTATTTTCTGCGGAGGGAATACGCCCGCAGTAACAGTGGACCATATTCCTGCGAAGATAATGTTCGACGGTAGACAGAGGCCAAAAGGATTGGAATTTTCTGCGTGCAAAATTTGTAACAACGGGGCGAAACATGCCGACTTAGTTGCTGCATGGGTTGGGAGATTCCTTCCTGACCCTGCAACGAAAGAGCAAAGAGAAGAGATCCCAAAGTTGTTGAGATCAATCAACAACAATATTCCTGGGTTATTGCAAGAAATGAAAATGGGACGCGGCGCTGAAAAGCTAGCCATGCGCAAATTACCAATCGACGTGGACGGAGGCCTGCTGCACGTTGGACCGCTAGTGCAAAAATATATGCAGGTATTTTCATTGAAGTTAGGACTTGCACTTCATCGCGAAGTTTCAGGAAATATACTACCTGGAGCTGGCGGAATTGCTGTTAGATGGTTTTCAAATTACGAGAAATTTACGGGTGACTTTCCGGACGAGCTTACCAACTTTCTTGGTGCTTCAAAGACCTTGGCAGCTGGCAAAAAACATGTTTCTGATCAGTTCCAATATGCTTGGGAAATTTCTGAAAACAAGGAATTTGCGATCTATTTTGCGAGTTTCAGAATGTCGTTTGCTGTTTTTGCAGCGTTAGCAACTGATCCTAGAATAATTGCTCCTCTCGAAGGTAAAGATGGGTTAAAAGTACACTCCCCATCAGACGTCAAGTCTCTTATACAAGCACTCTGAATCTCACCTGCTTTTTCTATTTCTCCGCTCCTCACCATCCATATTTCCTTAATTGGTGGCCCCTCACCCTCCCACGCGCTTTGCGCGCGGGCCCCAACCCTCTCCCCGTAAACGGGGCGAGGGAGCAGAGCGCTAAACTTTTGTGGCCTTCAAGGAAAATGCCAGCGGCAGTTTTGGAAATCCTTCTGGGAGAACCCACATGCGGCGTTTGCCTTCGACGGGGACCATGAGGGGGGCGAACTGCCATGCGAGCTCTTCATGTTCATTCAGGTAATCAAGCCGCATGCCCGAGGCGATCACCGCGTTGATGATGTCGCTGAGGGGGTGATTCCATTCGTGGGTGGTGGTGTTGGCAAATGTTGCCGTATCGCCGGTATATGTTGTGGCCTCATCCATGATGACAGGCTTGTCCATTGGGGTTCGCCAATTGTAACCGAGCCTGAAGTCAGTGGTTGATTCATCGTGGGTAAACAGCGAGGGATGCCCCTCCAGCAGATAAAGCGTGCCGCCGGGCTTCAGCAACGACGATACGACCCTCGCCCAGCGGGCAATGTCCGGCAGCCAGTTGATGGCGCCCCAGGTGACATAGACCATGTCGAAATGACCCTCGATCAGCGCGCGGGCGTCATAGACATTGCCTTCAACAAAACTGGCATCGAGGCCTGTTTGTTTTTGCAATTCACGGGCGGCAGCGATGGCCACTGGTGAAAAATCGAGGCCTACGCAGCTGGCGCCCCGCCGCGCCAGACACAGCGTGTCGATGCCGAAGTGGCATTGCAGATGGGCGATACGAAGGTTTTTGACATCGCCAATCTCTCGGTCTTCGATGCCGTGGAGATTGTCTGCGCCATTCAGAAATTCCTTGACGCGATAACCGCCTGCTTCATCCCTATAATGAATGGCGGCGCGGTCGTTCCAGTTCGCCAGGTTGAGTTTGAGATAATCACTCATCATGATCTCCAAAGCAAAAAAGGCCAGCATTGCTGCCGGCCCTTGAAACTGCGCATTCCCCCTCGAAAATTACTTCTTCTTGCCGCTTGCCTTGGCTTCGGCTTTGGCCTGGGACTTGGTTTCCGCATTGGCGGCAGCGCTGACTGCTGCGGCAGCAGCGACTTCCATGTCAATCTGGTTTTCCATCTCGCTGGCGCGGCGTTCGACGATGCGGGCCGACTTGCCGGTACGGTCACGGAGGTAATACAGCTTGGCGCGGCGGACTTCGCCACGGCGGACCACCTTGATGGAATCGATCAGCGGCGAATAGACCGGGAATACGCGCTCCACGCCTTCGCCATAGGACATTTTGCGGACAGTGAAATTTTCCTGCAAGCCGCCGCCGGAGCGGGCGATGACAACGCCTTCATAGGCCTGCACACGGGTGCGCTCGCCTTCAACAACCTTGACGTTGACGATCACGGTGTCGCCAGCCGAGAATACGGGCACGGCGCGCTTTGCGGCAACGATGGCCACCTGCTCTTTTTCGAGCTGCTGAATAATGTTCATGGGGATGCTTCCTTTGGTGTTGCGGGGGCTATAGCGGCAAAGCGGCCATAAATCAAATCTTATCGGCCAGATATTTTTGCCAGAGATCAGGCCTCACGGATTTGGTCAAGGCTTCGCGCTGCTGGCGTTTCCACTGGGCTATCGCCTTGTGGTCTCCGGAGAGGAGAATCTGTGGGATTTCAAGGCCTTCCCAAGTGCGTGGCTTGGTATAATGCGGGTGTTCGAGAAGGCCATCCTCAAAGCTTTCCTCCTCGCCGGAAGCCACTTTGCCCATGACGCCGGGAAGGAGGCGGATCACCGCATCGAGGAGAGCCAGTGCCGCGGGCTCGCCACCTGACAGCACAAAATCGCCGAGGGAAACTTCGATGAGGCTGCGCCTTTCGATAACGCGCTCGTCGATGCCCTCAAAGCGGCCGCAGACGATGAGGCAGCCCGGAGCCTGGGCCAGCTCGCGGATGAAGCTTTGTGTCAGCGGCTTGCCACGGGGGCTCATGAGCAGGCGGGGGCCAACATGGGCGCTTGCATCAATGGCGGCGGCCAGAATATCAGGCTTCAGCACCATGCCAGCGCCGCCGCCTGCCGGGTGGTCATCGACGGTGCGGTGCCTGTCGGTGGCGGACGCCCGGATGTCGCGGGCATCGAGCGACCAGAGGCCGTCGCTCAGCGCCTTGCCCGCGAGGGAATGGCCCAGCGAGCCCGGGAACATTTCCGGAAAAAGCGTGAGGATGGTGGCGGCGAAGGTCATTCCGGCTCACCTGCATCTAAATACCCTTCCGGCAAAATCACTGTGATCTTGCCGGTTGAAAAATCATCCTGTGGCACGAAGGCTGTCGTGAAGGGGATGAGCACTGTTTCGGTGTTTGCTTCGCGATCAACTTCCAACAGATCTCCGGCGCCATAATTTGGCATGGCGACCAGTTTGCCGAGCCTGGTTCCGTCTGCAAGACATACATCCTGGCCAATCATGTCGTGGGCATAGGTTTCACTGGGCGCCAGTTT
>JANMHO010000002.1:0-2957 GCA_031375195.1 Rhodobiaceae bacterium | reverse complement strand
CGTGACCAGAATGTCAAGTACGCGCCGCTCATTCACAGCATCAACCGGCTGGCTGAATGGGTCTATGCCGAAGACGGCGTCAAACCGTTTCACCTGACTGAACCTGATCATCCCCATATCGAATATCGCCACATGCCGGTGCGCTCCCTTGTCGAGCTGCGCAAGGTGTCAGACGCGCTGGAAGGCAGCCTGCGGCAGATCAAATGCCCGGTTGCAATTGTTCAGGGCACGGACGACCCCGTTGTCGACCCAAACAGCGCGCGGCTCATTCACAGCCGGATTGGATCAGCTGAGAAATCGCTGCATATGATCCCCTCCAGGCGTCACGGCATTCTGCACGAGAATATCGGCGACACCCAGGGTCTGGTCGTTTCCCTGCTTGGCACCTTCGCCGCACCCCTTATCCAATCAAGCCCTCAGCCCACCGCCCTGCTGCCACGAATGGCTGCATCAATTTCCGGTCTGCTCAAGCTGTCGCGCAGCCACCGTGAATATTGATGCGGGCGGACCTTCAATCCGTTTTCCGGGCGTCACGAAGGCCATCTTCAGCAGTATCAATTGAACAAAGAGCCTGCCCAGTCTAGCCTGCCCGGCAAACCCCGGGAGGACTCCGCCTGCCATGCCCCAAACGCCAAGCCCACGCGAGATCGTCAATCGCCAACTGGCGGTTTACAACGCCCATGATATTGAGGGCTACTGCGCGCTGTTTGCGCCTGAAGCCACCATTTCCGACCTGGTCACGGGTCAATCGATCTGCAATGGCCCTGACGAGATACGGAAAGTCTACGCCGCACGCTTTGCCGATAATCCCAAGCTGCATTGCGTCGTTCATCAACGCATGGAAGGCGCTGACTTCGCGATCGACAAGGAGACTGTCTCCGGCCTGCCGGCGGGAGAATTGCACATCATGGCAATTTATGAGGTGCGGGAAGGATTGATAAGGTCGCTGCGTTTTATCAGGTGGGTGGACTAGGTATCATGCTGGCATCCACAGAGGTCTTTCACGAACAACGCTCATATGGGCGTGTAAGCCTCGGCGTTGAGCGATCGGGCCTGCAGGTCATGCGTGAGACGGGGGCCGCCAAGGTGCGTTTCCTGCAAGACGTCAACCAGGCCATTCTTATCAACACGGGTGGCGGCCTGGCGGGCGGCGATGACTTCGGTTTTGACATTCGCGCGGGCGTTGACGCAAAACTCAGCGTGACGAGCCAGGCGGCGGAGCGGGTTTACCGAACCCTTGGGCCAGCTTCGATCGTCCATACGACCTTGATAGCCGGTGACAACGCAACGTTGTTTTGGTTGCCGCAAGAGACAATTTTGTTTGATGGCTCTGCTTTGCGCCGCAAGCTCGACGTCGAGCTGTCAGCATCAGCGCGGTTTTTGGCCGTTGAACCCGTGATCTTTGGGCGGTCTGAAATGGGAGAAGTCATAAGCCATGTCCGGTTCCACGACCGCTGGCGCGTCCGCCGCGAGGGCAAGCTCGTATTTGCCGATGATATTGCGCTGTCTGGCCCATTGCCAAAATCAAAAGCAACCTTCAATGGCGCGAGCGCAGTGGCTACCTTGGTGTATGTGGGAGTGGATGCCGAAATGATGCTGGACGGTGTGCGGCAAGCCATTGACGACAGGGGAAGCGCCAGCGCCTGGAATGGCAAGCTTGTTGCAAGGATCGTGGCGAAAGACGGTTTCGAATTGCGAAAAGCCCTGATTCCTGCACTATGCGCGATTGCGGGGGCCGATGCCTTGCCTAAAGTTTGGACGTTCTGAGGAAAACTCATGCAACTGACACCACGGGAAAAAGACAAGCTGCTGATTGCCATGGCAGCCATCGTGGCGCGGAAGCGCCTTGCGCGCGGCGTCAAACTCAATCACCCCGAAGCGATTGCGCTCATTACGGACTTCGTGGTGGAGGGCGCCAGGGATGGCAGGAGTGTCGCCGATCTCATGGAGAACGCGGCCCATGTGGTGAGCCGCGCGCAAGTGATGGATGGCATTGCTGACATGATCCATGACGTGCAGGTCGAAGCAACCTTCCCGGACGGCACAAAGCTTGTGACCGTCCATCAACCGATCCGCTAATGAGGTTTCCATGATCCCCGGCGAAGTCATAACGGCCCCTGGCGATATTGAAATCAATGCAGGCGCTGCGCGTGTCACCCTTGAGGTGGCCAACACGGGCGACCGGCCTATCCAGGTTGGCTCGCATTATCATTTCTTTGAAACCAATGAAGCGCTGCGCTTTGACCGTGCCAAGGCCTATGGGCAGCGGCTTGATATCGCGGCGGGAACGGCGGTGCGATTTGAACCGGGCCAGCGCCGCGAGGTGACGCTTGTGCCTTATGGCGGCAAGCGCATGGTCTATGGGTTTCAAGGCAAAGTGATGGGGCCTTTGGAATGACAAAGCTTTCCCGCGCAACTTACGCCTCGATGTATGGCCCGACTGTTGGCGACAAGGTTCGCCTGGCTGACACTGAACTCTTCATCGAGGTTGAAAAGGATTTCACCGTTTATGGCGACGAAGTGAAATTCGGCGGTGGCAAAGTTATCCGTGACGGGATGGGCCAAAGCCAGGTGTCACGCGCTGATGGCGCCATGGATACCGTCATCACCAACGCCCTGATTGTCGATCACTCCGGCATCATCAAGGCCGATGTGGGTTTGCGGGATGGCCGCATCGCAGCGATTGGCAAGGCCGGCAATCCAGATACGCAGAATGGCGTCACCATCATCATTGGCCCTGGCACGGAAATTATCTCTGGCGAAGGAAAAATTCTGACAGCGGGCGGCGTGGACAGCCATATCCATTTCATTGCGCCGCAGCAGCTTGAGGAAGCCCTTTATTCGGGCATTACCACAATGCTTGGCGGCGGCACCGGGCCTGCCCACGGCACTCTTGCCACAACCTGCACTGGCCCCTGGCACACGGAACGCATGATTGAGGCCGCCGACGCTTTCCC
>JANMHO010000419.1:0-5997 GCA_031375195.1 Rhodobiaceae bacterium | reverse complement strand
ATCCGGATTGCCAATGATCAAATGCCCGCTGGGGGCGCATGAGGCGTCAAATTGCGCCCGCGTTGTGGGCGGCCATCCGCGCTCGCGGCCAATGCGCGTCATCACTTCGGCATAGCCGGGGAAAAACTGTTCCCGCGCCTGGGTCGCGTCATCGGCCACAAAGCTGTGCATGTTGAGGCTGAAGCGCAAATCCTTGTGGCCGGCGCGTGTGGCTGCCTCGCGGAATAAATCCGCGTGAGGCTTGAAGCGCGCTGGCTCGCCGCCAATGATGGCCAGCGCCATGGGAAGTCCCAGCGTTCCCGCCCGCACAACGGACTGCGGCGTGCCGCCAATGGCAATCCACACGGGCAGCGGATTTTGCTCTGCTCTCGGATAGACGCCAGCTTTCAATAGGGGCGCCCGCGTGGTTCCCTGCCACGTCACGTGTTCCTGCTCGCGAATTTTGAGAAGCATGTCCAGCTTTTCGGAAAACAGCAGATCATAGTCATTGAGATCATAGCCAAACAGCGGATAGGACTCGATGAACGATCCCCTGCCCGCCATGATTTCGGCGCGGCCCTTGGAGATCAAATCCAGCGTGGAAAAATTCTGATAGACGCGCACGGGATCGTCGGAGGAAAGAACCGTGACCGCCGAGGTCAGCCGGATGTTCTTTGTCCGCGCCGCACCCGCCGCCAGCACAATCGCCGGAGCCGACGCCGCATAATCCGGCCGGTGATGTTCACCCACCCCATAAACATCAAGCCCAACCTGATCAGCCAGCTCGATTTCTTCGATCAGGTTCCGTAACCGCTGGCCCGCTGTTATGGTAGCGCCCACATCCGCAAACGTATAAATCCCAATTTCCATGAACCCTCGCTTTGGGAACATATATGTAGCGTTTATGATTACAGTTCAAGCGTGAGCTGGGTATCAGATGTGTAACCATCGCCATGCCCGTCAAGGAACGTTGCGGCTTCGGCTTGCAACCGCGATTTGTGCGCAGCATCCATCTTCGCAAGGTTGCGATAGGGCATCGCCATGCGGGGGTTGCGCTCCAGCAGCGCCTGATTCCGGATGAGAAAATCCCAATACAAGATATTGAACGGGCAGGCTTTTTCACCTACCTTGATCTTGGGATCATAGCGGCAGCCCGCACAGTAATCAGACATCCGGTTGATATAGGCGCCCGATGCCGCGTAGGGTTTGGAGGCCAGCATGCCGCCATCGGCGAACAGCGCCATGCCGTGGGTGTTGGGGAGCTCCACCCACTCAAACGCGTCCGCATAAACCAGCAGATACCATGCCTCGACTTCCCTTGGGGCAATCCCCGCCAGCAGCGCAAAGTTTCCGGTGATCATCAGGCGCTGGATGTGGTGCGCGTAGGCATGGCGCTTCGTGTCGCCAATGGCGTGCGCGAGGCAGTTCATGTCCGTGCCGCCAGTCCAGTAGAAGGCAGGCAAGGGGCGCGTGGCATTCAGGAAATTGCTGTCCGCATAGCCGGGCATCTTCAGCCAGTAAATGCCGCGCACATATTCGCGCCAGCCCAAAATCTGGCGGATGAAACCTTCCACCGCATTCAACGGCGCAGCGCCGTTATCGTAGGCTGCCTCCGCCGCCTCGCAAACCTCCCGCGCCGTGAGCAATCCGATATTGAGATAGGGCGAAATGACCGAGTGATACAGAAACGCATTGTCGGTTTTCATCGCGTCCTGGTAATCGCCAAAGCGCGGCAGGCATTCGGTGATGAAATGATCAAGCGCTTCCTGTGCGCCCTCACAGGTCACCGCCCAGCCAAAGGGTTCGAGATCGCCGAAGTGATGGGCAAACCGCGCCGCGGCCAACGCCATGACATCACGCGTGATTTCATCCGGTTCAAAGCGCTTGCGTTTCGGCGGGCGCACGTTCCTGGGCAGCGCCTTGCGATTGTCATGGTCGAAATTCCATTGCCCGCCAGCGGGATCATCACCCGCCATCAGCAAGCCGGTTTCCCGCCGCATCTCGCGATAGAAAAATTCCATGCGGAAGGACTTGCGGTTCTCCGCCCATTCCAGAAACCGCGCGCGGCTTGCAAAAAACCGGTCATCGTCATGAATGATGACCGGAATGCCGGCTTCGCTTTCCCACGCCCGCATGGATTTCAGCACGCGCCATTCGCCGGGCTCCGTCACCTCAATGCGGTCCGGGCTGTGCCGCCGCACCGCCCGCACTACTTCACGCATAAATGAACCCGTATTGTCGGGGTCATCAAGCCGCACATAATCAACGGTCAAACCTTCGTTGCGCAGCATTTCCGCAAAGTGTCGCATGGCGGAGAGGATGAACACGATCTTCTGCTTGTGATGGGGCACGTAGGTCGCCTCTTCAGCCACCTCCATCATCAGCACGACATCGCCTGCCGCGGCCTTCCGCAGGGAGGCAATGTCCCGCGTGAGCTGGTCGCCCAATATCACCCGCAGGGTTTTCAAGTTTTGCTCTTTATGCGCAAACCAATTTTGCAGCGGTTAGAACAGGTTTTCACCCGTTCCCAATCGCGCGCCCATTTCTTTCGCCAGGTAAAAGGCCGCCCGCAAGCCTCACAAGTCTTCGCAGGTAATCCGGATTTTCTGACCATCCGCGCCACGGGTGGCTTACCCCTTGGCGCGCAGGCTGGAGCGGCCGCCATCCACGCCAATGATCTGGCCCGTCATCCACGACGCCTCTGGTGACAACAGAAATGCCGCCATCGCCGCCACATCATCCGCATCGCCCAATCGCTGCAGCGCATGCAGACCCGCAATCGCCGTTGCCATTTGCTCATTGGACGTGAGCGCTGCCGCCAGCGGCGTTTTGGTCAGCGAGGGCGCAATGCAATTCACACGGATGCGCGGGGCCAACTCTGCTGCAAGCGACAGCGTCAGGCCCTCTACCGCCCCCTTGGCCATGCCGATTGTCGCATGCGATGGAAAGCCTTGCGAAACGGCCACACTTGAAAACAGCAACACGGATGCAGCATCGCCGCTGGCCCTGAGCGCCGGCAAGGCAGCCTGAATTGCGCGAAATGCGCCAAGCGCATTGAGCTGGTAATCCCGCAGCGCATCGTCGTCGGTCAACCGCGCAAACGGCTTGAGCGTGATGGAGCCCACCGCATAGGCCAGCCCCGCAATCTCCGCGCCCGCAGCAAGGACCGCCGCTTCGACCTGCGCCCGGACAGTCACATCGGCGACAGCAAAACCGCCATTGAGTTCGGAAGCCAGCGCCGAAAGCTTTTCCGCATTGCGCCCGACGAGATGAACCTGATCACCCCGCGCAGATATCCGCCGCGCAAGCGCCGACCCAATCCCGCCAGAGCCGCCAAAAATGATAAGTTTTTTCCCCATGGGCGATATACGTCATCCAATTTAAAATAGTTCACCGCACCACCAATTTTATCATCCTCGGGCGGCCGTCCAGTTAAAGAACTTAATCGCACGGTTTTAAGTGCAGCCTGTTTGGTTGAGACTGGAGTTAAACAAGGCTAAAGCTCGAAACCGCACCTTTTGTCTTCCCCGCTTCGTGGGCGAGGACATAAATTGTTCAATCCTAACCGGACGCAGTGGGCTTGACGCAACCACCCAGATCGGTTCAACGGTTTATGAGAATTTGGCGAGAAACTTCAGAACTTCGCCATCAGGGTAAATTCCAGTCGTCGCATGTTGGCGATCAGCCCACTGCTTAAATTCTGCTACGGTTTCATCCAAATCGTGCTTTTGTCCGTCAAGCATCCTAACAGGCATGGCAGTTGACATCGGCGTCATTGTCTTCTTCCACAGGCCGTCAAGTTGGCCACGCGGACTTTCGAGCTCCTGTTGGTAGAAACTCTTGCGTTGCGCTTGCATTTTTATCCTCCAAATTAGGTTGGATTCTGATAATACCTCAAAATGTCAGGCCCATCCGACCTTTCTCAAATCACCTCAAATCCGGTGCCGTCGCCTCCGCCACCAGTGCCACAATCGCTTCAACAAGACTCATCGACTTCTGGTCCTGGCTCCCAAGCCGCCGCATGTTCACGGCTTGCTCGTCCATTTCGCGCTTTCCCACAACCAGGATCACCGGCACCTTGGCCAGTGAGTGTTCGCGGACTTTGTAGTTGATTTTTTCGTTCCGCAAATCAACCTCTGCCCTGAGGCCCGCCTTCCGCAAGTCATCGCGCACCTTCACAGCATAGTCATCGCCTTCCGAGGTGATTGTGGACACCATCACCTGCACGGGCGCCAACCACAGGGGGAAATGGCCGGCGTGGTTTTCGATGAGGATGCCGAGGAAGCGTTCCATCGAGCCGACGATGGCGCGGTGAATCATGACAGGCACATGCTTTTCGCCATCGGCGCCAATATAGAACGCGCCGAAACGCTCGGGCAGGTTGAAGTCAACCTGCGTCGTGCCGCATTGCCAGTCGCGGCCAATCGCATCCTTCAGCACATACTCAAACTTGGGTCCGTAAAACGCCCCCTCGCCCGGATTGATCGCCGTTTTGATTTTGCCACCTGAGGCCTCGGCGATCTGCAGCAGAACCTTGTTCATGATGTCTTCAGCGCGGTCCCAATCCGCGTCGGTGCCGACACGCTTTTCGGGCCGGGTCGATAATTTCACCACAATCTGCTCAAAGCCGAAATCCTTGTAGGTTGAAAGAATAAGATCATTGATCTTGAGGCACTCATCTTCCATCTGCTCCGGCGTGCAGAAAATATGGGCGTCATCCTGCGTGAAGCCGCGCACCCGCATGAGGCCGTGCAGCGCACCCGAGGGCTCATAGCGATGCACATTGCCAAATTCCGCCAGCCGCATGGGCAGCTCGCGATAGGAACGCAAACCATGTTTGAAAAGCTGCACATGCCCCGGGCAATTCATCGGCTTCAGCGCAAACACCTGTTCGTCGCCCGTTTCCTCACCTGCTGAGGTTACGGCAAACATGGTTTCGCGGTACCAGCCCCAGTGGCCCGATGTTTCCCACAAGCTTTTGTCCAAGACCTGCGGCGCGTTCACTTCCTGGTAGTCGAGCTTGGAAAGCCGACGGCGCATATAGGCGATGAGTTGCTGGAAAATCGTCCAGCCTTTGGCATGCCAGAACACCACGCCCGGCCCCTCCTCCTGGAAGTGGAACAGGTCCATCTCGCGGCCAAGCTTTCGGTGATCGCGTTTTTCAGCCTCTTCCAGGGCTGTGATGTAGGCCTGCAAATCCTTGTCGCTGGCCCAAGCCGTGCCATAGATGCGGATCAGCATCGGGTTCTTTGAATCGCCGCGCCAATAGGCGCCGGCCACTTTCATCAGCTTGAAGGCGTTGCCGATCTTGCCCGTGCTGGTCATATGGGGGCCACGGCACAAATCACTCCAGCCGCCCTGGTCGTAGAACTTGATGTCCTCATTGCCCGGAATGGCATCGACCAGTTCAACCTTGAAATTCTCGCCCCTGGCCCGGTAGAATTCCCTGGCTTCCTCGCGCGTTTTCACCGACTTGGTGAACGGCTTGTCGCGCGCAATGATCTCGCGCATCTTTTTTTCGATGGGGGCGAAATCTTCCGTTGTGAAAGGTTGATTGCGGTGGAAATCGTAGAAAAAGCCATTCTCAATGACGGGACCAATGGTCACCTGGGTTCCGGGGTAAAGCTCCTGCACGGCTTCCGCCAGCACATGGGCGCAATCATGGCGGATGAGCTCCAGCGCCCGGTCATCTTCGCGCGTCACAATCTGCAGGGTGGCGTCGGCGTTGATGGGATCATGGAGGTCCACCAATACGCCGTTCACGACAGCGGCGACGGCCTTTTTTTCCAGAGATTTCGCGATGGATGCGGCAACCTGCGCGGCGCTCAATCCCTGCTCAACTTCGCGCCTGGCGCCATCAGGGAACGTCAACGTAATCATGTCTTTCCTCCTGCCCACTCCTGCAAACACCCGCAGGTAAGCCCAAATGTCTCGAATGCCCGCTTATGTGCGAAGCAAAAGCGGAGGTCAAGACCGTGGGCTTCACACCGAATTAACCTTAACAGACCATAGTGGCCC
>JANMHO010000416.1:0-2226 GCA_031375195.1 Rhodobiaceae bacterium | reverse complement strand
ACTTCGCGCCTCCGAAATTCGTGCTTCGACGCTTACACACTAACTTCAATTGCCAATTGAGGAAATACTAGTCCGTCTAAAGATTAAAACTAGTTCTATCCAGCCTTTTAGTAAAGTCTTAACCTTAATCATGGTTCCAATATTACCCCCGGCGTTGAAGGCAGCCGTTCAAGAACTGGTGATGGGAACGGGTGGATTGGGCGCCCGAGCCAGCCAAATGTCCGGTCATTTCCGCAAAGGCGGGAATTCCAATGCCACCCTGGATTTCAACGCCTATTTGGTTGCGAGACTTCCGGCAACCTATGCGAGCGTATCAATCTGCATCAAGGAGCTTTTGCTGCGCAAGCCACATTTTGCCCCACAAACACTGTTGGATGCGGGTTCAGGCCCGGGAACCGCCGGCTGGGCGGCAGCCGAAGCCTTTCCGAACCTGTCAGGCCTCACTTTCATCGACAACAATCAGGAATTTCTGGGCCTGGCTATAACCTTAGCCAAACAAAGCGACCATATCGCATTGCGGCAGGCAATGGCACAAACCGCTGATTTTGGCCAATCCCTGTCGACCACGACCGCCGATCTGGTCATCGCCGCCTACGCCCTGGCTGAGCTTCCCCTCGGCAAAACAAGGGTGGCAACCAAGAATTTATGGGCAGCCTGCAAGGATGTCCTCATGATCATCGAACCGGGCACACCACAGGGTTACGCGCGCATCATTGAAGCAAGGTCCGCACTGATGGCGGACGGAGCCCACATTGTTGCCCCTTGCACCCATAGGAACGCTTGCCCCCTGAGCCCGCCCGACTGGTGCCATTTCAGCGTGCGATTGCCCCGCAGCCGCGAACACATGCACGCCAAGAAGGCCACGGTGCCCTTTGAGGATGAAAAATTCAGCTATCTGATTGCCTCGCGCAGTCACACCCAAACGGCAAGGGCGCGCATCCTGGCGCCGCCTGTTGCAACCAAGGGTGAAACAAGATTTAAGCTGTGTTCCGAGAACGGCCTGTCGCATTGCAAGGTGGCAGCGCGCGACAAGGCCGAACACACGCGCATCCGCAAGCGCGGCTGGGGCGATCTCTTTTGAAAAGGCAGGAACAACATGGCCAGACAACTCATATCCTCCGGCTCGAAATTCGAAG
Organism: Rhodobiaceae bacterium; assembly: GCA_031375195.1. GTDB lineage: Bacteria > Pseudomonadota > Alphaproteobacteria > Rhizobiales > Aestuariivirgaceae > Aestuariivirga. Next base: position 1,090 of record JANMHO010000416.1, on the reverse strand, counting down.
CAGAAATGGCCTATTCCCGCGCTGTTGTGGAGGGTGATTGGATATTTGTCTCGGGCACCACGGGTTTCGACTACGCCACCATGGAAATCCCAGGCGATGTTGCCAGGCAAGCAGAGCAAACCCTGATCAATATCAAGACGGCGATGGAGAAAGCCGGCTTCGGCCTGCAGCATGTCGTCCGGGTCCATTACATCCTGCCCAATGCCGATGATTTCCCCGCGTGCTGGCCCGTTTTGAAAAAATATTTCGGCGATGTCCGACCCGCCGCCACCATGTTTGTGGCAGACCTTGCCGACCGCCGCATGAAGATCGAAATTGAGGTTACTGGCAAAAAGACCAGCGCTTAGCTTGACATGAGGGGAGGGCTACTTTATCCACCGCCAAGTTGAATTGCGGGAGTAGCTCAGTTGGTTAGAGCGTCGCCCTGTCACGGCGAAGGTCGCGGGTTCGAGCCCCGTCTCTCGCGCCATTCAATGCAAAAAAAGGGTCGCTGAATGGCGGCCCTTTTGCTTTTAAACTTATTGACCGAACACCTGCGTCACTGCGGTCATGATGCCTACTTCAGGATTTTCTCCACAATACTGGCCAATGGCTTCACCTGCGGGGGCCATGGCTTCAAGGTTCATGGTCGTGTCACCAACTTTGCCCCCATAATATCCGTGTATCCAGGCGAAAAGGAAACTGGCACCTCTTGCGACATTGTGCCCAGCTCCGAACACTTTACGGTTGCAAGATCAATAACTTCGGCATTCGCCGACGTGCAGCCCGCCGCCAATAGCACGAATGCGGCGGCAATTTGTTTTTTCATGGATTTCCTCCTGATGCTTGATATATGGCTTTCAACGCAGGGCAAACTCCATTATTTCAACAGATTCGCATAGAGCCTGTGCAAACCGCCGTTTGACCGCCTAAAATAGCCGTGAAACAATGCCGCAACGGCGGTTCCGGACCCTGAAATGCTTGCGATGCAGCCCGTGCTGCGCTACCACACAATCAAATCTTGCTCGCTTTCACGCGAACTGGGAACGGGGAACAATGCCTGAACTTTTGAGAGACTATTTGCCGATCGCAATCTTCATGGCAGTGGCCG
>JANMHO010000340.1:0-1968 GCA_031375195.1 Rhodobiaceae bacterium | reverse complement strand
GCGCGCACGGCGACTAAATCTGCGGCCAGGGATATGAATTCTGCCGCAGCCCAGATATTGGGAAGATAATGGTCATGGAACACAAAGCCTATTTCAGCGAAGAGCATTCCGAAGAAGTTGTAATCGCCCGCAGTGGCCCCAACGCCAACCCGCGCGTGAAACAGGTTGTCGATGCCCTCGTGCGCCATCTTCATGCCGCGATTAAGGAAACTGAGCCCACACTGGACGAATGGATGCAGGGGATCGAGTTCCTCACCAAGACCGGCCACCTCTCGACGGAGTGGCGGCAGGAATTCATCCTGCTGTCAGATACGCTTGGCATTTCCATGCTGGTTGAAACCATCAACAACCGCAACAGTTCAGGCCAGACGGAGTCAACCGTGCTTGGGCCATTCCATGTGTCCAACGCGCCCCGCTATCCCATTGGCGCCAACATCTGCCTCGATGGCAAAGGCGAGCCGCTGCAGGTTTCTGGCCGCGTGTTGGACGTGGACGGCAAGCCCATTGCGGGGGCCACGCTCGACGTGTGGCAGGCCAACGAAGATGGGTTTTATGACGTTCAGCAGAAAGGCATCCAGCCCGGCAATAATCTGCGCGGCGTTTTCACGTCCGATGCGGAGGGAAAATTCCACTTCCAATCCGTCTATCCCCGCTACTATCCCATCCCCGACGATGGCACCGTGGGCAATTTGCTCAAAGCGCTGGACCGCGAGCCCAACCGGCCGGCCCATATTCACTTCATCGTCAGTGCGCCCGGTTTCCGCCCCATCACCACCCACATCTTCACACCCGATTGCCCGTGGCTGAAGAGAGACGCCGTGTTCGGCGTAAAAGAAAGCCTCATCGCCGACTTCCGCAAGATCAATGATCACTGGGAAGTCGAGCGGAACTTCGTGCTCTCGCGCCGTCAGGGTTAAGGCTATTCCGCCGCGATCATCTGCATTTTCAGGTTCGACAGGCTCTCCGTCACATGCCGCGCCAGCGCTTCAATCGCCGAGTTGGATTTGCCAGGCTTGCGCACCAGCCCGATATCGAAAGTGCCAAGTGCTGAAAATCCATCCTTTTCCGTGAGCACCCGCATGCCGGGCCGCACACAAAGTTCCGGCATCGCGCCAACCGCCAAGCCTTGCGTCACAGCGGCATTCACGGCATTTGAATTGGGTGTCGAATAAGCCACCCGGAATTTGCGCCCTGCGCTGTCCAGGGACTTCACGACCTTGCTGCGCCAACCGCAGCCCGCGTGGGAAACTGCAAGTGGCAGCACATCCAGCATGTGAACGCTGTGGCGGGCCGACGTGACCCATACCAGTTTTTCACGCCGCACCGGCTCATCCGTAATAATATCACAGCCGAATGTCACAACCGCCAAATCCATTTCGCTGCGCTTCACCCGCTCAAACAACACGCTGCTGTTCAGGCAATCCACATCCACCGTCACCAATGGGTGCGTGCGGGCAAAGCGCGCCAGGATTTCCGGCAGGAACCTGTCGGCATAGTCATCGGGCGTGCCAAAGCGGATGGCGCCCGTGAGCTCCGGCTTGGTGAAAGCTGAAACCGCCTCATCATTCATCGACACCATGCGCCTGGCATAATCAACCAGCCGCTCGCCATCGGGCGTGAAGCGGCTGTTCCTGCCGTCTTTCGCAAACAGCGTGCAGGCCACCAGGTCTTCCAGCCGTTTCATCTGCATGGAAACCGCCGACTGGGTCTTGTTAACCTCCTCAGCGGCGCGCGTGAAACTGCCGAAGTCGGCAATGGCCAGAAACGTCTTCAACAGGTCGACATCAAGATTGGCAATCATGGTTCACCTCATTGCATCAACATAAGTTATGGATACTATAAAATACATTCGTTGGACAAATCAATAGAAATATTCGATTATGCATCATCACAAAAGTGATTTTTATGTAATTTATCAGCATGTTAAAGCAGAAAAAAGAGGTTTCTGCGATCAAGGAGAACTGCCAT
>JANMHO010000238.1:0-12600 GCA_031375195.1 Rhodobiaceae bacterium | reverse complement strand
TCGAGAACATGTTTGGCAAACTCAAGGACTGGCGGCGCGTCTCAACACGTTATGACCGATGCGCCCACACCTTCTTCTCCGCAATCTGTATCGCAGCTGCCTTCATCTTCTATCTCAATCAATGAGTCCTGAGCCTAGTCTCCATTAGTTGCAGGCCCCTCACCCGGGCCTGTTCTCTTTTAAGTGCCTTCCATGATAGGTTAACCGACATATCTCAAGTCTTGGATGATAACCACCATGTCCGACTATTATGATCTCGGCCACCACACCCGCCCAATAACGACCAAATCCAACGAAGCACAAATCTGGTTCGATCGCGGGCTTCTCTGGTGTTATGGCTATAACCACGATGAAGCCGTGCGCTGCTTCCAGAAGGCAGCCATATGCGATCCCACCTGCGCCATGGCCCAATGGGGCATCGCCTATGCCGCCGGCCCAAACTATAACAAGCAATGGACCGCCTTCGATGCAACCGATCTGCAAAACTCATTGGGCCACGCCTTCACAGCAACCGAACACGCCCTTGCTCTGTTGGCGAACGCCAGCCCCACAGAACAAGCCCTCATCCGTCCTCTCGCCAAGCGCTACCCCACAAATGATCCAGGCGCCGTAACGTCAATCTGGAATGATGACTACGCGGCGGCGATGCATGAAGTTTATAGCGCCCACAAGGACGATCTCGATATCGCGGCGCTCTTTGCCGAAGCCATCATGAACCGCACGCCGTGGCAGCTCTGGGATATCAAATCTGGCAAATCCGCCGCAGGCGCCGACACCGCTGAAGCCATCGCCGTGCTGGAACGCGCCATGGGGACTGAAGCCGGCATGCGCCACCCCGGTGTGCTCCACATGTACTTGCACCTCATGGAAATGTCGCCGCACCCTGAACGCGCGCTCCGCGCTGGCAATGCCTTGAAAGCTCTTGTGCCTGATGCTGGCCACCTTATTCACATGCCAACCCACATTGATGTGCTGTGCGGGCGATACAAGGATGTGATCGAGCGCAACACCGAGGCCACCGTTGCTGACCAGAAATACCTGTTGCGCGAAGGCGCCATAAATTTCTACACATTGTATCGCTGCCACAATATTCATTTCATCATCTATGGCGCCATGTTCTCCGGCCAATATGCGCCCGCGGCCGCCGCCGCCAACCAAATGATCGCAACTATTCCCGAAGAACTCCTGCGGCTTGAATCACCGCCCATGGCTGATTGGCTTGAAGCTTTTGTGCCAACAAAACTCCATGTGCTCATTCGCTTTGGCAAATGGCAGGAGATTTTGGCCGAGCCCCTGCCTGCCGATCAAAAACTTTATTGCGTGACGACAGCGATGCTGCATTACGCCAAGGCCGTGGCCTACGCCGCCACCTCAAACGTGCCCGCTGCCGAAGAGCAGGCAAAACTGTTCGAAGCCGCAGTCACCCGTGTTCCGGAATCGCGCTCACTTTTCAACAACACCAGCCTCGACATCCTGAAAGTTCCGGCCGAAATGCTGCGCGGCGAAATCGAATACCGCAAAGGCAATTACAAACAGGCCTTCACGCATCTCCGGGACTCCGTCGAGATCTACGACAGCATGCGCTACGACGAGCCGTGGGGCTGGATGCAGCCAACCCGCCACGCGCTTGGAGCGCTGCTGCTCGAGCAAGGCCACGTTGAAGAAGCCGAAGCCGTCTACCGAGCCGATCTGGGTCTGGACAACTCGCTCGCCCGCGCCTGCCAGCATCCTGACAACATCTGGAGCCTGCATGGCTACCACGAATGCCTCCTACGGTTGAGAAAACACACAGAAGCCAGCGCAATCAGACAACGCCTTGACCTTGCCACAGCCCAGGCCGACGTGCCCATAAAGTCCTCCTGCTTTTGCCGGATGAGTGCGGCGTAGAGTCAACAAAAAAACTTCGAACCCGAACCGGCACATTGGCAGTGCGGCACTGGAGTCCTCACGAAAGCGTGATCACCCCTGTATTGAAGCGGTCGACAGTCCCACCCATATCTGCATCAATACATATTACATATTTTAACCTGAGGAGAAGTATGGTGTCTTACGATGTGGCCGTAATCGTTGGGAGCATTCGAAAAGAATCCACAACACGCAGACTCGTGAACGCGCTGGCTGCGATTGCTCCCAGTTCAATCGCGCTGAGAATTGTCGAAATAAAGAGCTTGCCATTCTACAGTCAAGACCTTGAGTCCAAACCGACACAGGCCGAAATTGATTTCCGAAACGCAGTTGCTTCAGCCGACGCCGTGCTCTTTGCCACGCCGGAATACAACCGCTCTATTCCCGGCGTTCTGAAGAACGCGGTCGACATTGGATCGAGGCCCTACGGCCACAGCATCTGGAATGGCAAACCAGCGGCTGTCATCAGTGTTTCCCCCGGAGCACTCGCAGCTTTCGGCGCAAATCATCATTTGCGTCAGTCACTGGTTTTTTTGAACATGCCAACATTGGCGCAGCCTGAAGCCTACATTGGCAACGCGGCGGCTCTCGTGGATGAGACTGGCAAAATTACGAACAAGGAAACGCGGGAGTTTCTGCTGGCATTCCTCACCCAATTCGCAACCTGGATATCAAACAATACGCAAAAGGGGCCGAAGACACTGGCCGCATAGCCTGCGCAATATCCCGTTGTAAAACGTTGTGGGCGCCGCTAAACCGCCCGCAACATGCCTCATTCAAACTCCGCCGAAATCACCCCCGAACTCGTCAAGCAACACGGTCTCAAGCCCGATGAATACGCGCGTTTCCTGAAGCTTTTGGGCCGCGAACCCACGATCACCGAGCTTGGCATCTGCTCGGCCATGTGGAACGAGCATTGCTCCTACAAGTCCTCCAAGAAATGGCTAAAGACGCTTCCCACCAAGGGCCCGCGGGTGATCCAGGGTCCTGGTGAAAATGCCGGTGTTGTTGATATTGGCGATGGCCAAGCCGTGGTGTTCAAAATGGAAAGCCACAACCACCCTTCATTCATCGAACCCTATCAAGGCTCGGCCACTGGCGTTGGCGGAATCCTGCGTGACGTGTTCACGATGGGCGCCCGCCCGATTGCCGCACTCAACGCGCTCCGCTTCGGTTCTCCTGATCATCCCAAAACCCGCCATCTCGTTTCCGGTGTCGTCGCTGGCATTGGCGGCTACGGCAATTCCTTCGGCGTACCAACGGTTGGCGGCGAAGTGAATTTTCACAGCCGCTACAATGGCAATATTCTGGTGAACGCCATGGCGGTGGGCCTCGCTGACGCCGACAAGATTTTCTATTCCAAAGCCAGGGGCGTTGGCCTCCCCGTGGTTTATCTTGGAGCCAAGACAGGCCGCGACGGCATTCATGGGGCCACCATGGCATCCGCCGAATTTGATGACGACGCCCACGAAAAACGCCCAACAGTTCAGGTGGGTGACCCCTTCACCGAAAAATGCCTGCTCGAAGCCTGCCTCGAATTGATGGCGTCGGGCGCAGTCATCGCCATTCAGGATATGGGGGCCGCAGGGCTCACATCGTCAGCTGTTGAAATGGGAGCCAAGGGTGATCTCGGCATTGAGCTTAATCTCGATAACGTGCCATGCCGCGAAACCCACATGACGGCCTATGAAATGATGCTGTCCGAAAGCCAGGAACGCATGCTCATGGTGCTGCGCCCGGAACTGGAAAAACAGGCCGAAACCATCTTCCATAAATGGGGCCTGGACTTCGCCATCGTGGGCCACACCACCGATACACTACGCTTCGTCATCAAGCATGAAGGCGAAGTGAAAGCCGATCTGCCCATCAAGCAGATGGGCGACGAAGCTCCGGAATATGACAGGCCGTGGGTTGAACCAAAGAAGCTCCCGGTCCTCTCGAATGTTCCCCCGCCCGATGATTTGAAAGCGGCAATCCTCAAAGTCATGGGTTCACCCGACATGTGTTCGAGGCGCTGGGTTTGGGAGCAGTATGATCATTTGATCGGCTCCAACACCGCGCAAATTCCCGGCGGCGATGCAGGCGTAGTGCGCGTTGGCCCCAACAAGGCAGTGGCTCTCACCACCGACGTAACGCCCCGATACGTCGAAACCGATCCCTTCGAAGGCGGCAAGCAGGCGGTCGCCGAAACCTGGCGTAACCTCATCTGCGTCGGCGCCGAACCCATCGCCATCACGGATAACCTGAATTTCGGCAATCCCGAGCGCCCCGAAATCATGGGCCAGCTTGTCTGCGCCATCAAAGGCATCGACGCTGCCTGCCGAGCATTGGATTATCCCGTCGTCTCAGGAAACGTCTCGCTCTATAATGAAACCAATGGCCAGGCCATTCTGCCAACTCCGGCCATCGGCGGTGTCGGCCTCATTGCAGACTTGAGCAAAATGACAACACTGGCTTTCAAGAATGACGGCGATGCCATCCTGCTGGTGGGCGGCCATGGCTCCCATTTGGGCCAATCCATGTATTTGCGCGAAGTGCTGGGCCGTGAAGAAGGTGCGCCGCCTCCCGTCGATTTGGAACGCGAAAAACGCCATGGCAACTTCGTGCGAAACCTCATCAATGCGCGCCAAGCCACCGCAGTACATGACATTTCTGACGGCGGCTTGCTCGCAGCCGTGATCGAAATGGCCATGGCCTCAGGCCTCGGCGCAGATCTCGACTCCATGACCCACGAAGCCCTCTTCGCCGAAGACCAGGCCCGCTACGTCGTTACCTGCAAGGCCGGGGAAGCCGCCAAGGTTATCGCCCATGCCAAAGGCATTGATGTCATCAGCATCGGCACGGTGACGACGGAAGCAACATTGAAGATTGATGACAACCACACCATACCTGTCGACGATATCCGCAAAGCCCACGAAAGCTGGTTCCCAGCCTACATGGCGGGGGCAATTAACTGACCCAACGCCTCCCCACCACTCTCCATGGCCGCGGTTGCCGGCCACCCAGACGTAACAATTGTCGGCTTAGGGCCGAGAGTTCAAGCTTGAGGCGGCAAATCTGGTGAAGGAGCGCGGGGTTTCGATTGTCCAGGCCGCGCGTGATCTCGATCTCAACCACAATGTGTTGCGCAAATGGGTGAAGGAACACGGCGCTGATCCCAAGTATGCGTTTCCGGGCCTTGGGCAGATAAAGCCCGAGCGGGCTGAGATTGACGGGTTGCGGAAGGAAGTTGTGAGGCTCAAGGCGGAGTGGGGTGCATGCCATATTGCACGGCATAACGGGCATGCTCATCACAATACCAATCATCCTGCTGATGACGGAACATGGCTTCCGGACCGCTGTTGTGATTGATGTCGGCCTGACACTGTTTTACACGGGCCACGCCTACCTGTTCTATCTTGCTTTCGATTGCTGGTGGCCAGTGCAACCGGCAACCAATGCAACGTCATCCAGTCGGCCAGATTAGCGCTTTGCCCTGAAAAACTCCCGTAACAATTCCTGCCCCCTCGCCTCGCCAATGCCGCTGTAGACTTCCGGCTTGTGATGACAGGTGGGCTGACTGAAAAACCTCGGGCCGTTCTCCACGGCTCCCATCTTCTCGTCGGATGCGGCGAAATACAGCCGCCTGATGCGCGCGTGCGATATGGCGCCTGCGCACATGGCGCAGGGTTCGAGGGTGACGTAGAGATCGCAATCGATGAGGCGTTCAGAGCCCAGTTTGCGTGCGGCTTCACGGATGGCGATGATCTCGGCGTGGGCTGTGGGGTCGCGGTCGGTCAGGGTGCGGTTGGCAGCCACCGCCAAAATATTACCCAATTTATCCACGACCACAGCGCCCACGGGAACTTCGCCTGATTTGGCTGCCGCAACGGCTGCGGTGAAGGCCTGCAACATCGGCTCTGGTAGTTTGCGCGTCATCGTGCGACATCAGCCTTAAAGCGAGGTCAAGGTCAAGATGAGTGAATTTGAGGGCGAGCGGATTGCCAAGGTTATTGCCCGGGCGGGCGTGTGTTCCAGGCGTGAAGCCGAGCAATTGATTGCCGATGGCCATGTGACGCTTAATCACAAAATCCTGAAAACCGCTGCCATCAATGTGACCGAAGCGGACCAGATTCGCATCAATGGCAAGCTGTTGCCACAGGCAGAGGATTCAAAACTCTGGCGCTATCACAAGCCCGATGGATTGGTCGTGAGCCACAAGGATCCGCAGGGGCGCCCTTCGGTGTTTGACAAGCTGCGCCAGCAATTGCCCCGCGTGATGTCGATTGGCAGGCTCGATATCAACACCGAGGGCCTGTTGCTACTCACCAATGACGGCGAAATCGAGCGGCTGCTGGAGCTGCCGTCATCGGGCTGGATCCGGCGTTACCGGGTTCGCGCCTATGGCAAGATGGATGATGCGGGGTTGGAGCGGTTGAAGGGCGGCGTTGAGATCGAGGGGGTGCGCTATGGGCCGGTGGAGGCCAAGATCGAGACATCGCAGGGCGACAATGTGTGGATGACGGTTTCCATCCGCGAGGGCAAGAACCGCGAGGTCAAGAAGATTTGCGACTATCTGGGCCTGCAGGTGAACCGGTTGATCCGCACCAATTTCGGGCCGTTTCAACTGGGCGACCTCAAGCGCGGCGGTATCGAGGAAATTCCGCGGAAATTCTGGCAGGAGCAATTGGGCGGAAAATTCAAGGGCGCTGATGCGGATCGTCGGCGGAAAGTTTAAGGGCCTGCAACTTGCAGCCCCTGCCGATCAGGCAACGCGGCCCACCTCAGACCGGGTGCGTGAGGCGATCTTCAACATTCTGGCGCACGGTATTGAAGGGCTGGAGCTTGATGGCGCGCGGGTGCTGGACCTGTTTGCTGGCACCGGGGCGCTGGGCTTCGAGGCGCTGTCGCGGGGCGCGTGTTACTGCCAATTCGTCGATGAGAGTGTGGCAGCGCGCGGGCTTGTGCGCACCAATGCTGACAAGCTCGGCGTGATCGGCCAATGCAAAATCTGGAAGCGGGATGCAACGGAATTAGGCCCCTGCGCGCCATTGCCCAAGTTTGATCTGGTGTTCTGCGATCCGCCCTATGGCAAGGGATTGGGCGAGAAGGCAATGGCCTCGCTCGCTGCGGGCGAGTGGCTGAATGCGGGTGCGATCATTGTGCTTGAGGAAGTGGACAAGGCCGTCGTGGCGGACGTGGCTGGACTCACACTGATTGATGAGCGTGAGTATGGCGAAACAAAAGTGCGATTCTACAGGTCAGCGCCTGCCGAATAGGCGCTCGATATCAGCCAGCTGCAATTCCACGAACGTTGGCCGCCCGTGATTGCACTGGCCGGAATTTGGCGTGGCTTCCATTTCGCGCAGCAATGCATTCATTTCATCGGGTTTCAACTTGCGGCCAGAGCGCACGGAATTGTGGCAGGCCATGGTGGCCAGCACATGATTGATGCGCTCGTCAATGGCGTTGGTATCGCCCAGTTCCGCGAGCTCATCGGCAATATCCTTGATGATGCCTGCCATGTCAGCACCCGCCAAGGCGGTAGGGACTTCCCGCAGCAATACAGCTCCACCGCCAAAGGCTTCCAACGCAAGGCCGGATTGCGCCAGAACATCCTGCGCGCCGGTAATGCGCTCAACATCGGAAGGATCAAGTTCCACGACTTGCGGCATCAACAATGGCTGGGTGGCAATCCCCGCCCCCGCCCGTTCGCGCTTCAAGCGTTCATAGACCAGGCGTTCGTGCGCTGCGTGCTGATCCACCAGCACGATGCCGGTTTTGGTCTGGGCCACAATATAATTGCCATGGAACTGCGCTCGGGCGACACCCAGCAAATAATCTTCGGTGACTGGAGCATCATCAATGATCACCTGCAACGGCATGTTCATGTCGAAGGCGGCCTGGCGCTCGGCGAAACCACCGTAGCCGGGCTGAACAGGACGGAAACTTGAAACCGTTGCGCGGCCCATGTCGGTGTTCGATGCCAGGCCTTTGCCTGCCAGAGCCACTCGAATGGTTGAAACAACGAGGCTGCGCACCATTGCGCTGTCGCGGAAGCGCACCTCGGATTTGGCGGGATGGACGTTGACATCAACGCGGTCCGGCGGGCAGGTCAAAAACACCACAAGCGTCGGAAAGCGGGCGCGTGACATCAAATCGGCATAGGCGCCGCGAATGGCTCCGGTGATGAGCTTGTCGCGCACGGGCCTACCGTTCACGAAGGCAAACTGCATGTTGCCTTGCGCCCGGCTATTGGTCGGAAGTCCGGCGAAGCCTTCGACACGAATGCCTTCTCGCTCGCCTAAAAAAGGCACAGCGTTCTCGTTGAATTCAGCCCCCATGATGCGGTTGACGCGAGCCTCGCTAGTTTCTCCTTGGGGCGCGTCAATCAAGCGACGTTCTTCGGTGACGAAACTGAAACCCGTTGCTGGATGGGCCAACGCCAACCTCCGCACAATGTCGGCAGCTTCCGCCGTTTCGGTGCGATCCGTCTTGAGAAACTTCAACCGCGCAGGCGTTGCATAAAACAAATCACGCACTTCGATTTCGGTGCCCTGCGCCAAGGCTGCGGGCTTGAGCGGTTTTTGCAGACCACCTTCGATGCGAAGAGAGAAAGCCTCGGCTGCCCCTCTAAGCCGCGATGAGATGCCCATGCGGCTGACCGAGCCTATCGAAGGCAACGCCTCGCCCCGGAAGCCGAGCGTTCGGATATCGATGAGATTGTCATCGCTCAATTTTGATGTGGCGTGGCGCTCAATGCACAGTGCCAGGTCGGCGGCGGCCATGCCAAAGCCATTGTCGGTGACACGGATGAAGGACTTGCCGCCACCGCGAAAGGCCACATCAATTTGGCTGGCACCCGCATCCAGCGCGTTCTCAACAAGCTCCTTCACAACGCTCGCCGGCCGCTCAATGACTTCGCCCGCCGCGATGCGGTTTATGGTGCCTTCGGAAAGCCGGTGGATTCGCATGGGTGCGAGTTTAGCCCATGTCTGGCAGTTCGCGCACTAGCCGCCTGAACCTGTGGATTTAATGCCTTCGGGACGACCGACAATTGTTACAATCAGCCCTTCAGCATCGATGAGGCGCTTGGCCTGGGCTTTCACCTGGTCGAGGGTGAGTGCTTCGACCTTGCTGTTGCGCACGTTCACGTAGTCAATTCCCAAGTTCTGCTGTTGCAACCCCAGAAGCTGGCCCGCTATCTTGCTGTTGGAGTCAAAGCGCAGGGCATAGGAACCCGTAAGATAGGTTTTTATGTCATCAAGCTCGGCCTGGGTTGGACCTTCATCAGCCATTTTCTTCAGTGTTTCTTTCACAATGGCCAAAGTTTCAGCGGCCTTTTCATTCCGGGTGCTGACGGAACCAATATAGAGGCCCGCATGATCAAGGGGAGCCAACCCGAAGCCTATGCCATAGGTGAGGCCGCGTTTTTCGCGAACTTCCGTGGTGAGACGCGAGGCAAAGCCGCCTCCCCCCAAGATTTGACTCATCACAAAGGCGGGAATGAAATCCGGGTCATTGCGCAAAATGCCGTCATGTCCAAAAACAACAATGCTTTGTGGAATGTCACGGTCAATGACCTTGACCAGCGGACCCTTTGCGACGGCTATGTTTTTTACTGGTTGTGGGGGTTCGGTATTGGGCAGATCGCCAAAGACTTCGTCGAGGGCCAGTCCCAATGTGGCTGCATCAATATCGCCTACGACTGCCACCTTCAAACCTTTGCGGCTGAAAATGAGTTTGTGCAGGGCGCGCAGATCGTCCGGCGTAATATTGGCGATGGATTGGGGTGAACCTGCGCCGCGCCGGGCATAGAGCTGATTGCCAAACACAACATCGGTCCAGGCCCGCGAGGCTATTTTGTCCGGGTCCTGTTCGTCAGCCTTTGCTGAAAGCAAAAACTGCTGGCGCACCCGCTCCATGGCCTCTTTCTCAAAGTGAGGCGCCGTCATCGCTTTTTTCAGCAGGACAAATGCCTCACCCCGATTTCTTGAGAGGGTCTGCAATGAGCCTTCGAACTGGTCAGCGCCTGCGTCAAAACCAATCATGACGGCGAGTTGATCGCGCCTGGCCTGGAAGGCGGCGCTGTCGAGGTCGGCCGCCCCTTCATCCATCATGCCAGTGATGAAATTGACAGTGCCATCCTTGCCAACGGGATCGGACGTGGAGCCTCCCTCAAAGGAAAAATTCATGGCGATCAGCGGGATGTTGTGGTTTTCAACCAGCCATGCCCGGATGCCGCCGGGGCTTACAACTTCCCTGATATCAATGGCGTTGGCAGGGACCATGAACCAAGTCAACGCGAAACAAACGATGAAAATTCTTAAGATCGCGGGGCGCATGCCAGATACCTGCATCAATTTTGTGGCGGCGTTACAGGCAATAGAATGCCTGTAACCGAACGGTTTATGGCGATCACTTTGGCTGCTGCCCGTTTGATATCATCAGTGGTGACTTTCAGCATTTCAACATCACGGGCAAAAACGGTTTTGGCGTCGAGCCCGGTTGCGATGCCGACACCTGCAATACGCGCCAACATGGCTTGATCATCAAGTGTATAGACCTGTTCAGCAATTGACTTGTCGCGAACGCGGTCCAATTCCGCCTGTGACACCCCATTCTTCAGCACGTCGACCAGAATTGCATCCACCGCAGCTTCTATTTTATCCAGATCGATTCCGGGATTGGGCGCTGCGTAAACACCAAAAGTGCCGCTATCCAGGGCATCGCCTGAAAACCATGCGGCCGCCTGAGCGGCAATTTTTTGCTCAATGACGAGGCTTTTGTAAAGCCGGCTCTGGGTGCCGTTGCCCAGAATGTCCGACAATAGATCAAGGGCAAGGGCATCGCGGTTTTCGGCGGTCGAGTAACTGGGGGCCAGGTAACCGCGCTGGAAAATTGACGTTGAAGCGCGGGGATCCGTCATGATCACGCGCCGGGCTGCAATCGGCGTTGGCTCCGGTGTCCGAGTGCGCACAACGGGCGCAAAGGTGTTTTTCAGAGCGCCGTAGTATTTTTCCGCCAAGGCTTTAACCTGCTCGGGCGTTGCATCGCCAGCGATGATCAGAATGGCGTTAGCTGGCGTGTAGTGGGCCTTGTAAAATGCCAGTGCATCTTCCCGCGTGAGTTTGGCGACTTCCGACATCCAGCCAATCACCGGCTTTCCGTAGGGGTGGGCTGTGTACATTGCCGCGTCGATTTGCTCAGCAAGGAGCGCTGCCGGATCATTTTCCGTTCGCTCGCGGCGTTCTTCACGCACCACATCCAGTTCCGGCAAGACATTCTCGTTGGTAAGAACAAGGTTCTGCATCCGGTCGGCCTCAAGCTCCATCATCAGACCAAGCCGGTCGCTGGCGATACGCTGATAATAGGCGGTATAATCGCGCGTGGTGAAGGCGTTGCCCTCGCCGCCATTAATGTCAATCAGGCGGTCAAAGACGCCAAAAGGGTTTTTCGCCGTGCCCTTGAACATCAGATGTTCGAGAAAATGCGCGAGGCCGGATTTTCCGGATACTTCGTCGGCGGAGCCGACCCGGTACCACACCATGTGGGTGACCACGGGGGCACGGTGATCGGGAATGACCACCACTTCCATGCCATTGGCAAGCTTGAAGCTGGTGACTTCGATATTCATGGCGCTGACTGGCAGGACAGCCAAACACATCAACACTATTTGCAGGACTAGAGTTTTGACGCAGCGCATTTAATGCAGTTCCATCATTTCACAAAATTTATGCGAGAAGATGCCCGTGTTCTCTGAAAACGTCCAATGAGATTTTTGTAATGTGATCAACCGTCTTTGAACACATTGCCCAAATTGAAGATGGTGCCGTAATTGGGGTTTTGCTGTTGTTTTCTCTTGATAACCGCGACTTTCAACTCTGCTTGCAGCTCTTCCTTGGTTTTTGCGGTGCCATCGGGTTTCAGTTTTGCTATGCCATACTCTGCGAAAATATCCTTCGGTGGAACCGGAGCCACGGGCGCCGGTGCTGGATCAAGAGAAGCAGTTTCAGTTGTCGCGGGTGCAGGCGCTGCCGGGCTTGGGATCGTGCCGGGCGCGCGCAATTGCAGGTCTGGCGGCAGGGCCAGCGTGTTGCCGTTGGCGACAGCAACGTTGGGCTGAGCCGCAGGTTCGCCTGCCCCAAACGTGTTCATGAGTTTGGAGGTGGAACAGCCGCTCAGGGCAAGCCCCAATGCCAGCAGACCAGATATTGACCAGACGAGTTTCATGCTACGCTATTCCTTTTACTGCCTGACGCTGGAGCGGCGGGGCAAGCTTTCATACAACAAAAGGGCCACGCCTGCAACGATGGCCAAATCAGCCAGGTTGAAAACATACCAGCTCCAGGAACCCCAATGCAGGTGGAAGAAATCGGCCACCGCGCCATAGAGCAGACGATCCAGGATGTTTCCCAAGGCTCCGCCAATTACCAAGCCGATTGCTGCGGCAGAAATGGGGCGACTTAGCCCGCTCATCCAAACCCACAGGATCGCGCAGATGACAAGGTTTAAAGCGATGAAGACCCACTGCATCTGGGTGCTCAGAAGGCCGTAGGAAACGCCTTTGTTCCACACCAGCACGAGGTCAAGAAATGCGGTTATTTTTACGGCACCGCGCTCGTCAATCCTGAATATTTGCAGCATCCACCATTTGTGAGCCTGATCGACAGCAAAAACCATGATCGCCAGTATCAGCCCGAGGGGTGCAAGGGG